>DASTYM010000436.1:0-7537 GCA_035764995.1 Cyclobacteriaceae bacterium
GATGGAAGAGTGGTCACAGGTTGCCTGTTAGCGGCAACTGGTGACACGTAACTATTTTATCACTCAGAAATATTAATTTAACTGCCTTAAAAACCAGTAAAAACTTGTCACGTTTTTAACTTCATGATTGTCTTAATGGGGAACTTATATTATTGAAATAGATTGATAGTGTGATTACGACTAAGTCTTTAGAATCTCAGTTCCGCAATTACCAGACGGTATTACTGCCTTTTGCCTATAATATTCTCGGCACCTCCATGGAGGCGGAAGATATTGTCCAGGAGGTTCTGCACAACTATTTTTTGAGCGCTACCGATCACATTCAAAATCCTAAATTTTATCTCATACGATCTGTCATCAATCGGGCTATCACTGAAAAGAAGAGGATTCAGTTGTTAAAACGTAAGTATATTGGTGAATGGCTACCCGTGCCTGTTAGTCCGGAAGAAAGAATTTACAAGCTGGCAGACCAAAGCCAAATCGTAAACTACTCGTTGTTGGTGCTGTTAGAGCGGCTAAATCCGAAGGAAAGGGCAGTTTTCATTTTAAAAGAAACATTCGATTTCTCCCATAAAGAAGTAGCTGAGGTTCTGGAGACTACCGTTGAAAATTCCAGGCAGTTATATAAACGTGCTCAACAAAAACTTGAACCTGATATTCATCGGTCCTTTAATACTCGTGAGCAATCTAATACAATTATCGAGAAACTTACTGTGGCCATTCTGGAAGCAGATGTGGAACAGGTTAAACGACTGTTGGCCGAAGATGTGCGATCGATCTCTGATGGTGGAGGGAAGATTCAGGCAGCCCGGAAAATTCTTGTGGGAAGAGAAAGTGTTAGCAAATTTTTGCAAGCTATTTATGGTAAATATCACCCAGAGGGTACTGAATCTCAACTGACGGAGATCAATCACAAACCTGCAATTCTTTTTAAGCTGGGTGGCCGCGTATTTCGATGCATCATCCTGGAAATCAACAAGGATGTAGTTGAAAACATCTTTATCATTGTGAACCCGGAAAAACTTCGATCTTTTTAAATTTTTTGTCACGTTTTTCATTGCGTGTTTGTCTTAAGACAAAAAACACAAAATATGGAAACGTTAGAAAGAACCAGAATTTCATTTACTGAAATCCCGAGCGGACTCCTCTCAGCTATGCAGAACACCGAGAAATACATCAAGGCCTGCGGCATTCCCCATGACCTGATCGAACTTATCAAGACGCGTGCATCGCAAATCAACCATTGTGGTTATTGTATTGACATGCACCACAAAGATGCGCTGAAGGCAGGAGAGCAGTTTCAACGGCTTTACTTGCTACCAGCCTGGCAAGAAGCGCCTTGCTATACGGACGAAGAGAAAGCAGTATTGAGGCTTACGGATGTACTCACTGAAATAGCCAAGCACGAACCTGAAACAATTGAGAGGGCCTTCGAGGGATTGCTGCCATATTATTCAAAAGAACAGATCGCAAATATTGTGTTAGCGATTGGCCAGATCAATATCTGGAACAGGATGGCGATTACGTTTGGAAACGTGCCTGGTACTTACAAAGTTCAGTAGAATGGTTACTGGTTGCCGGTCTCCGGTTACCAGTGACTGGCAACCGGAGACCGGTAACCAAGTTACTCGCACAACCTGGCCAGAAACGTCCTCAATCGTTTATAATCCGCCTCACCCAGTTTTTGCTTCCATCCGGCTTCGAAATCGAAGTTGATTTGCTGCCCTATGCTCTTGACCTTTTTTCCCTTGGCTGTAAGCAGGAGCAGCCATGCCCTTTTATCAGTAGAATCATGTATCTTCTTAACATATCCACCCTGTTCCAGTTGAGCTACCAGGACACTCATGCTTTGTTTGGTGATTCGGGCTTTAGCAGCAAGCTCCGTAATGCG
Organism: Cyclobacteriaceae bacterium; assembly: GCA_035764995.1. GTDB lineage: Bacteria > Bacteroidota > Bacteroidia > Cytophagales > Cyclobacteriaceae > UBA2336. The sequence continues at coordinate 1,892 of DASTYM010000436.1, forward strand.
GCTTCCATGCTCTTCGGTATTATAAAATATCCATCCGTGTGAGGGGGAAATATCCTCATATCCGCTTTCTTTAAGCCGGGTTTCCATGTTATAACGGAGTTCATCCCATAATGTCCGGAGGTAAACGCCTGTGTTGATATAGGTGCTCATAAAATAAATTGAAAAAGTTTAAACAAATATAGTCAGTTTGCGTTACTATTATAGTAAGTTTAACTGACTAATAAAAATAATCAGATTTATGTCACAAAAACCATTTTTAAGCGGACCAGGTCCGGACAACTCAAGGGCCATTCCCGGGGCCTTATTTCATTTTCTTTGCAAGGGAGAGCAAACCGGCAACCAATTTTCGCTCCTGTATATTGAAGTGCATAAGGGCAACGAGCCACCGGCACACACGCATAGCAATGAAGATGAAAGTTATTATATCCTGGAGGGAGAAATCAAGTTTTGGGTAGGAGAGCAGGTATTCATGGCTAAAGCGGGGGATTTTATTTATTTGCCTAAGAGCATCCCACACAAATTTGAAGTGCAGTCAGAAAAAGTGAGAGAACTCATGTGGATCACACCAACAGGCCTGGAGAAATGGTTTTGGGATAACAGCGCTCCATCACCCAACATGCAACCATTGCCACTGATGAAAGAACCGCCACCACCAGAAATGATGAATCATTTTGTTAAGTCGTTATCGGAGTATGGGGTGGAGATGGTCAAAAGTTAGTATTTGAGTATAGTATTGAGTACATAGTACATAGTATTGAGTAGGGGTTAAATCTCAATACTCAATACTTAATACTTAATACTATTGACTACCTAATCACCTTCACCGATTTCCTGTATTTAATTTCAGGCTTCAGCAGGAGTTGCTTTGTCTTGATCTCCTTATTGTCCATCATAAAGAACAGATGCTTTACGGCTATGCGGCAAATTTCACGGGTGGGCTGTGTAACGCAGGTGAGGGGAGTAGCCAGGTAGTCGAGGTATGGATGGTCATCAAATGTGATGATCGAAATGTCTTCCGGGATTTTAAGATTCTCTTCCCGCAATGCCTGCATGCAACCCATGGCAATTGTATTGCTGAGGGTGAAGATGGCGGTCGGTCTCTTTCTCTTTTGAAGGAGAAGTTTCATTTCCTTATATCCATTCTGCACACTAAAGTCATCGCCCACAATATTGAATTCCTTACTACCGGCTTCGATCATGGCATCCCTAAAGCCCATGATTCGAAGTTTGTTCGGTACCGAATCCTTCAAACCCTGTACACATGCTATTTGAGTATGACCATTGTCAATCAAATGCCTGGTGGCCATGACAGCGCCCTCGTAGTTGTTAGTTGAAACATACGGAATATCGAGATCCTCAAAATATCGGTCGATACACACGATGGGTCTTCCGCGCTCGTGAAGTTTTTTAATCGTCTTCCAATTCTGACTGCAGGGAGCAATGACCAAACCTTCAATATTGCGCGCCTCCATCTGCATGAGTTCTTCATTTTCTGAATCGGGATTTTCATCACTGTCACCAATGATAGTAATGTATCCGCGATTGCGCACCTCCGCGTTGATCTCACTGGCAATCTCGGCAAAGAAAGGGTTACTGAGGGATGGAATGATCAGGGCGATTGTATTGGTCTTGCCAGATTTTAGGCTTGCTGCAAACTGGTTCGGAACATAATTGAGCTTCCTTGCAGTCTCTTTTATCTTTTGCTGCGATTTCTCACTGATGCGGTACTCATCAGCTTTGCCATTCAACACACGGGATACAGTCGTAATCGATACGCCCGATTTTTTAGCGATGTCAACAATACTGACTTTCTGATTTGCCATAGCTGGTGTGCAGGTTGCACAAAATTTTTGAGTTCAATTATTCAAAGATAGGGTTCTTCAATAAATGAACAGCATGAAAAGGGTGTTAATCTTCATTCTTAACCCAATAAGAACAAACGTTTATTCTAATATTTTGCAAAATTAGATTGAATTGAGTATCTGTAACTATCTGTTTATAAGCTATATAAATAAAACTAACATGTTTATATTCAATTTTGAGAACAAACGTTTGCGCTAATTAAAATCATTTTATAGTATTGTTACCAGATCTAAACGCAACACTATGAAAGCAATTTTACAAACCAGGCGAATCTTCATTGTGTATTTATTGTGGATGCCCCTCCTGGCAAGTCATTTATCATTAGCACATGATAGCAAATCAAAAGTTCTTTTGCTACCGGCTATTCAGCAATCTGCCCAGGTAGCTGGAAAAGTTACTTCGGTTGATGGCAGTGGTTTACCGGGTGTGAACGTTCTCATTAAGGGAACTTCCACGGGAACCACGACTGATGCCGAAGGAAAATTTTCCATTGAAGTACCAAATCGTGAAGCTGTATTACTTTTTAGCTTCATTGGATTTGAGAGTAAGGAAATAACGGTTGGTGAGCAAAGCGTAATTGATGTAACATTAGGAGAGAGCACCACCTCGCTGGAAGAAGTGGTCGTAGTGGCCTATGGTACGCAAAAGAAGGTGAGCATGACCAGTGCCGTTGGTACAATCGAGAATGAGGATCTTGTTAGAAGGCCGGTAACTACACTGGCGCAAACCATGCAAGGCACTTTGCCGGGCCTCACAGTTCTCGATCAGGGTGGAAGCCCTGGATCTCCGAACCAGCAAATAATCATTCGAGGAGTCAATACACTGTATACTCCTCCCGGGCAGGTCAACATTGGTGTGGCGGATATTGGAAACAATCAGCCACTTGTTATTGTAGATGGAATAGAACAACCCTATAGCAGCATCAATCCGGCTGATATTGAATCAATTTCTGTTTTGAAGGATGCAAGTTCAACCGCGATCTATGGATCAAGAGCAAATAATGGTGTTATACTCATTACCACGAAGCGGGCAAAACAAGGCAGCCTTTCAATTTCTTATAGTGGATTTTACGCAGTTCAAAAGGCAATCAGTGTCCCCAAACACATGGACATTGATAGTTACCTAGAGCTCGAAAATATTGCCTACACAAACGTAGGTGCTGCAATCCCTCCAAGTTTGCCGCAGTACACGTTGGCAGGTGCACCAATTTATGCCGAAGGTACAAGAGCGAATCGACTGAAGTATCCATTGCCTTTTGATTGGCACAACCAGCTGTTTGATAATGCTGGTCAGATGAATCATACTTTATCAGTAAGCGGTGGAAATGATATGGCAAGAGCCCGCTTTAGCCTTCGTCACCAGGATCAGGACGGTATCATTGCGAATACGAATGCGAAGATCACTGACCTGAGATTAAATACTGATTATAAACTCTCTTCTAAGTTTACAGCAGCTGTCGATTTCAATTATCGTTATCAGAATTCTGTGGAGCCATATAACATCAATGAAATTTTCAGACAGCTCATGCAAAATTCAATCTGGAATGTTCCGAAATATCCGAATGGCGATTATGGCGGTGGTACGCAAGGGAACAATCCGCTCTTACTTGCTGAGAAAGGAGGAACAAACCGTGTGTTAACAAATTACCTGACGGGAAGTGTATCCCTGGGGTGGAATATTGTGAAGGGCTTAACGTTCAATACGCAGGCAGCGTTCCGGGTGAATGATGTTGTTGGAAAAAATTTCAGCACAACCTGGGAAACACGCGATTCTACAGTTGTAAAAAAGACAAACCCTCTTAATAAGCTTGTAGAAACACGCAACAACATGCGTGAGTTAACAATCAATAACCTCCTTAATTATTCACTTGACGTACAGGGTGGCCATAGCATTAAGCTACTCGCTGGTTATTCTGCTATCAAGAATGAATTCCGCACGCTCAACGCATCACGTGGCGGATTCTATAATAATGATGTAACTTCTATTAACCAGGGTTTGAATGATGCTACGAAGGACAATGGTGGATATGATTCAGAGTGGGGACTTCAATCATTTTTTGGACGGGCTAACTATTCATACAAAGATAAATATCTGTTTGAAGCCAATGCCCGATACGATGGATCATCACGATTCACGGGCGATAACCAGTACAGTTTCTTCCCATCATTTTCAGCGGGGTGGAGACTTTCAGAAGAATCATTCTGGGAAGGAATTCGTAGCTATGTTTCTGAATTGAAACTCAGAGGATCGTGGGGGCAGACTGGTAACAACACCAACGTTCCACTATACAGCTATTACGAAAAAATTGATCCGGTAACCTACAGCTTTGGTGGTAATGTGGTTCAAGGATACGAACAAAGACAGTTAGCTGATCCGAATATCACCTGGGAAACCACAACCCAAACCGATATCGGACTTGATGCCGAAGTGTTGGATGGAAAATTTACACTGACAGTCGACTATTATAAAAAGAGAAACGAAGATATCCTGCTTGACCTCCCGATTCCAGGCGTTGTCGGGTTAATTCCTGCCACACAGAATGCCGGTGTAGTTGAAAACCAGGGCTGGGAATTCCTGGCCGGCACAAATCAGCAGTGGAATAATTTCAAGTTAGGAGTCTCTCTGAATTTTAGCATCAACAACAATGAGGTCATTGACATGGCAGGTCGAGGTGCAATTATCTATGGAAATGACATTGACCCACGATTTATTATTGATGAGGGTTACCCTATGAATGCATTTTGGGGTTATGAAACTGGAGGGTTGTTCCAATCAGATGCTGACGCAGCAGCCTATCCGCAATTTATGCGTGTTGCAAAAGCAGGAGATGTGAAAGTTTTGGATCGTGATGGAGACGGTGATATTGATCCAAACGACATGACCTATTTAGGTAATTCAGTTCCGAGCAAAACATTTGGTGGTTCCATCAACCTGGGATACAAGGCATTTAACCTGAACATCATGTTACAGGGAGCTGCAGACTTCGGAATGCGCATAGCAAGAGCGTTGGGTGAGCAAGGTAACTTTGAAGGCTTCACACCGGATATTTACACGGATAACTACTGGACTCCTGAGAGACCAAACGCACGTTTCCCCAGACCAACAAAGCAGGATCTTCGTAACCAGGCATCGACCGATCGGATGATTGTGGATGCGTCTTACTTCCGTGTGAAGAACATCCAGTTGTCGTACGAATTACCATCTGCCATTACGCAGAAAGCTTATATCAAACGTGCGAGTGTATTTGTATCGGGTACAAACCTGATTACGATCTCAGATTTGAATGAGTGGAACCTGGATCCTGAATCAACTTCCGGATGGCAGAACTATTATCCGCAGACATCTTTGTTTACAGTAGGGTTAAACGTTCAACTTTAATTTGACCTGTCTCATATTTTAAATATCAAGATCATGAATAATCTAAAGAAAATAGTAGCGCTGGTAATGACAGGATTAGTACTTACCAGTTGTGAGGACCTTCTGGATACAGTTCCAACGGATCGCGTATCAACAGAAATTTTCTGGAAGACAGAAAAAGATGCAACGCTTGCAGCGAATGCTGTTTATACTCATATCGTTGAGTCAGCGTCACACTATGCAAGCTGGGATGGCATGACAGACATCGGTTTTACCAACCAGCCTCAATCTCCCGAGTCATTCATTCTTAATGGAACGTTTGATCAACTTAATAAAAGAGTAGCGGATGACTGGAAGTATTTATACAGTGGTATCCGCTCTGCAAATGCATTTATGAATAATGTAGAACAGGTTCAAACCACGAAC
>DASTYM010000437.1:0-2718 GCA_035764995.1 Cyclobacteriaceae bacterium
GGTGGTGAAGTTAAAACTAACTTATCTGAATTATATTCATGAACTATAATATCTAAAAGAGTTATTCTCTCCTCTACGTGCATTAAACGGGTGATCTTCTTCCTGACATGCGCTTGAGTATCCAGGACAATCTTATCAATTAGGAGATTGCTTCCATTGCCTTTCCCATAAATTTCGTACACGAACCGTTGGTCAGGTTTTATTTCGTAGTCTGTTGGGTCAATGAGGATTTCAAACGAAAGGGTATCTCCATGTAATTCTATTATTCTCGGATTCACTTCAATTTTAAACTTCGAAGCATACTTTGCCCAGCGTTGATGCCCACACTGAAATGCAAAAAGAGGAAGGATTCCAACCAGAAATAAGGAAAACAGTCGCATCAAAATAAATTATTGCAAGCCAAATGAATTTCAATACCCCAGCAACTCTCCCAAAGCCTTTTCAACCTTGTCAGCGCTCGGCAGCATCATTTTCTCAAGATCAACATTCAACGGCACTGCTGGAAGATTTACCGCACCGAGTGTCCAAACAGGTGCATCCAACGAAGTGAAGCACTCTTTAGAAATTCTTCCGGCCAATGATTCAGCAAATGAATTCAGGAGCGGTTCTTCGGTTAGCACAAATGCGCGGCCATGCTTTTTTACCGAACTCACTATTGCATCCCAATCGATAGGATTAAGGGTACGCAAATCCATGATCTCAACTCTTCCCTTAAAATTTTTCGATGCTTCTTTGGCCCAGTATACACCCATGCCATAAGTAATGACAACTGCGCTTTCTCCATTTCCTATCATTTCATCCGAGGCTTGCTGAACAATGTTGGCCTTGCCTAAAGGGATAATATAATCCTCGTCAGGCTCAATCGTCTTTGCTTCCAGCGTTCCCGGAACCTTGCTCCAGTAAAGGCCTTTGTGCTCCAGCAACACCACAGGGTTCGGATCATAGAAAGATGATTTAAGAAGTCCCTTCATGTCTGCTGCATTCGATGGGTAAACCACTTTTATCCCGCGAATGGTAAGTAAAGTAGACTCAACACTGCCCGAGTGATACGGTCCACCACCACCATAAGCACCAATGGGAACCCGAATGAGAGATTGAATAGGAAATTTTCCTTTCGATAAATAACAACTCTTGGAAAGTTCTTCCACAAGCTGATTGATGCCAGGCCAGATATAATCCGCAAACTGAATTTCAACAATTGGCTTCGCTCCCACCGCGGTCATGCCGGCAGTTGAACCTACAATGTAAGCTTCCTGAATTGGTGTATTGAAAACGCGATTATCGCCATATTTCTGTGCCAGTGTTGCTGCTTCTCTAAACACCCCACCTAATCTTCTTCCTACATCCTGCCCATAGAACAATGCTTCAGGATGTTTCTTTAATATTTCATCCACCGCGTGTAGCGCAGCATCCACCATTACAACTTTTTCAGCACCTTTTGGAGATCGTTTACCTTTCTCTTCAATAATTGTTGTGGGTGCAAACTCGTGTGAATCGAAATCGTTCACGTCAGGATCTGGGGAATTGAGTGCTTTCTTATATTCTTTGGCAACAAAATCGGATGCTTTCTTCTGGATTGCTTTGAGTGTTTGATCCGTTTCGTCTTGCGACAACAAGTATTTCTCAAATTTTACAATCGGATCATCTTGTTGCTGAACATCAAGATTTTCACCTCGATACCACTCTTTTCGAACGCCTGAAGTATGATGGCCCAACAACGGACATTTTGCATGAACTAAAATTGGAGATCGGTGGCTGCGAACAAATTCAATAGCTCTGTTTAATCCAATAAATGAATCCACGAAGTCAGAACCATCCACGCGCAAACGTTCCATGCCTTTAAAACCTGCTGCGTATTCATAAGCATCCATGGCACGCATCTCCTCTCCCATTGCAGAAATTCCCCAATCGTTATCCTGAATCAAATAAATGATCGGGAGTTTTTTCAGCACAGCCATTTGAAATGCTTCTGCAACCTCGCCTTCAGTTACGGATCCATCGCCCAGCGAACACAGCACAACAGGGCTATTTTTTCCTTTCAACAATCCTTGCGATTCGAGATATGAAATACCATGAGCCATTCCGGTTGCCGGGATCGCCTGCATGCCTGTTGCTGAACTCTGATGTGGAATAACTGGAAAACCTTCACGCTTCAAGGATGGGTGACCGTAATAAGTTCGGCCACCCGAAAACGGATCATCACGCTTAGCCATGAGCTGCATCATCAATTCATGAGGCTGTAGGCCCATCGCAAGCAATATGGATTCATCGCGATAATAGAGGGAAGCAAAGTCAAAGGATTTTAACTGAAGTCCTGCTGCCAACTGGATTGCCTCATGACCACGCGAAGTACTGTGAACATATTTGCTGCAGATTTCGCGATTCTCATCATATGTTTCAGCCATGCGCTTGGCAACGCACATGAGCTCATATGCTTTCAATAAAATATCACGATCTACATCAGATTTCGTTTTTCTTCCCGCTTTTGACTGTGCAGTTTCGGCCATTACAACTTCCAATTAGTTAGGCCTAAAGATAGTAATTTTGACCACACCCAATCCGATTTGAAGAACGTGGAAGAAACTTAAAAATTAACTATTTAATACATAAACAGATCATGAAAAGTAAAATGCATGGGGAAATGAATCTTATTTTCAAAACTGGCTAGCAAATTCTTCTGTGAACCTCGTAAAACACGAAAGGTTAGATGAAAATCAA
>DASTYM010000438.1:0-4613 GCA_035764995.1 Cyclobacteriaceae bacterium
TTCTGAGTTTGACCCGCATCAATTGGGAAAAAAGAATGAAGTGTACATTCGCCATCATAAAACCCTGATTGAAATGCCCGGGCAATATGGAACACTGTACCAACGCCCACTCATCGTGTTGCTGGAAATCTTTCAGAAGGAATTTGGTTTGGATACCGAACCAGAGGAGAAAACTTCTGACTTCCTTACGGCTATCAGTACTGAAATGAAATTAGAAGAATAAAAATTTAGGGTTATGACCATCTTAAACACATTTCTGTTTATCGTCCTGCCTTACCTGGCGTTAGCCATATTCTTTATTGGTACTATTTACCGGTATCGCAATGTGAAGTTTCAGATTTCTTCACTTTCATCCGAATTTCTGGAAGGGAAGAAATTATTCTGGGGTAGTGTTCCCTTTCACTGGGGATTGTTATTCCTCTTCTTTGGGCACCTGATAGCTTTCCTTATCCCCAAAAGTGTATTGCTTTGGAACAGTCATCCGGTGCGTCTGCTGGTACTGGAAGTAGCGGCTTTCGCTTTTGGCTTAAGCATGCTGGTAGGGCTTGCAAATTTACTATACAGACGTTGGACAAACGACAGGATTCGTGTAGTAACCAGTTGGATGGATCATGTTGTGGAAGTATTACTGTTTGCACAGGTTGTGCTGGGATTGTGGGTAGCCTATCAATTTCGCTGGGGCTCTTCGTGGTTTGCCTCCAGCTTAACACCTTACCTGTGGTCAATCTTCCTGCTGGATCCCCGCATGGATGCAGTGGTAGCTATGCCATTGGTAATTCAACTACATATTGTTGGCGCGTATTTGATTGTATTGCTATTCCCCTTCTCGCGCCTCATGCATGCATTAGTGGCTCCTTTAGATTATCTCTGGCGTCCATACCAACGCGTAATCTGGAACTGGGATAAAAACAAAGTCAGGAATGCAGCAACGAAATGGTCTATATACAAGCCTAAGAATAATTAGTAGTTAAAAGAGAGTCTATGCTGGATCTAAAAAAAATAAACGACCAGGATCCTTTAAAGCGAATGGTGGAGAAAGAATCCGGACTGGAAGAATATTCACCCATGGACCCACCAGATGCATACGCTCCTCCTACGGTTGATGCCATACCTTATGAAGACATGCACCTGTGTTTGCAGAAATTTATCGATGAACATACGCAAGCGAAGAAGGAACTGGAAGTATTTGAAAAGTCATTGGTGACCTTTAAGCAGAGTGGCTGGCAGCGCGATAAGGACATAGAAAAAAAATTTTCTTCCTTCTTTGCTTACATGGACGACCAAATGGTAAAGCATCATTTGAAAGAAGAAAAAGTATTATTCCCCTTACTTCAAAAAAAACTGATTGAACACGAAGAGCACAGTAAAGGCAAGTTTCCCAAAACCGCCATTGACATGCTGGAAGATGATCACCTTAAAATCATGCAACACCTTACGCTGATGTTCAATTTTATTTCCCTCGCTACCCGACTACCCGACATGCCCTCTCGGGCATTGACTTTTGATGTGGCGGCTGAGCAGGGCTTTGCCCTAATTGAGTTATTCAAACTCCATATCTTCCGCGAAGAGAATGTAGTGTTTTCTAAAGCAAGTAAATATATAAGCGCTGCCGAGTTCAATGAGATGCTGAAACAAACGGAGGCGTACGCGCAGTATTAGTCTATCTCCGTCAATCCGCAATTAACTCCTCCTCCAGTTTCAAAGCCTTCGGGAATAATATGTTATTCTCCAAGTGGATATGCTGATGTAAGTCTTGCTGAAACTCCTTCAGTTTAGCAAACAGCACCTGATACGACATGCAGGCATCAGCCGGTGGGGTAAAACGATTGCTTAATTCTTCAATAGCTTCCATGGCACCACCCGCTGAAGTATGCTCGGCTTCCATCATATTAATAGGATTGGCAATGGTGCCAAAAGGTGGAGGTACTATAGAGGTGCTGTTTCGTTTCGCATGGACCAATTGTTTGACATAAGGGAAGAGAATCATTTCTTCTTTGGGCATATGCATGGTAAGCTCCTGAATTACATCCTGTGTAAGTTGTTCAATTTCAATCAACTCAGGGTGACGATCACCATGGACACGGGATACCTTTGCGCTGAGTTCATCAAGGAATGGTACGGCTTCGGATACATATTTATGATGGTTGTTAACAATATAATCCACCAGAAAATCAAGTTCCCATTGGTTAAAGTTGTTAGGGTGACCTGATATCCGTTTTTCAACTTGTTGCAGTTCAGCCTCAACGAGGGCAGGATCAATGCCTTTTTTCCCGCAGGCCTCAGCAACCGTTCTTTTGCCTCCGCAGCAAAAATCAATTCCATATTTCTTGAAAACCTCCGCTTTGCGCCAGTCTTGCGACACAAGTTCACCGATAGAAGTTTTATTAAGCGTTAATTCTGTTGGTTGCATACTCTTTAGATTTTAATTAACAGTTTATAACCGGCTACTAATTATTCAGTATGCAGTTTAATGCAAAATGAGGACAGTGGGTATGACCGAAATCATATTTGAAAAAATAATCGAGCCATCAATGGCTGTTGCTCCCATCAATTAGGTATTAAAAAAAGACAAAATAGTCTTAAATTCATTAAGTTTGTCGAAAACTTAGCACTGCCAACAATGTGAAGCATTTAAAGAAACCCGCCAAGGCCGAAATCAAAACATTTAAAGTACCGGCCCGCTCTCAGGTGATTAAAACAGAAGTAGTGTGCTCCAATGACACCAACCCAATGGGCATATTGCAGGGCGGAAGGCTCGTGCAATGGATGGATATTGCCGCAGCGGTATGTGCGCAAACCCATGCGGGTACCATTTGTGTTACCGCCTCCATTGATACAGTGAGTTTTATACACCCAGCCAGGGTAGGCGATATTGTATCGATGAACGCTAAAATAACTCGGGCATTTACAACTTCGATGGAGATACGTGTTCAGGCATGGACACAGTGTGTGGGCAAAGTGAAGAAGGAAAAACTAAGCGAATCGTATTTCACATTTGTGGCGCTCGATGAGAAGTATGAACCTACTCTTGTGAAACCAATGAGGCCGGTAAGCGCAAATGAGAAAAAATTATTTACAGATGCAGGGAAGAGAAAATCAAAACGATAACGGTACCGATATACTGATTGTGGGAGCAGGCATTGCAGGGCTTTCAACAGCGATAAAATTAGCAACGCATTTTCCTGAAAGCCTAATCACGCTTATTTCGAAAGACAAGCCAGGTGAATCAAATACCCGATATGCCCAAGGTGGCATTGCAGCAGTAATGGATACAGCGAGCGATTCATTTGAACAACATATAAAAGATACCCTGGATGCCGGAGATGGTTTGTGCCAGCGTGAAGTAGTTGAGGTTGTTGTTCACGAAGCACCCGAACGCCTGAGAGAAGTAATAGGTTGGGGCGCCAACTTTGACAGGGATAATTCCGGTAAACTGCTATTAGGACTTGAAGGCGGCCATTCGGCACACCGTATTGTGCATACCAAAGATGAAACAGGTTTTGCTGTGGTTCACACCCTACTTAATAAACTGGGGTCTCTTCGTAATGTCAGAATACTGTGGCGAACACTGGCTGTCGATTTATTAATGGAGGAATCCGGAGAAAGTCGAACGTGTAAAGGTGTGACATACCTGGAGGCACAAGACACTCAAGTAAAAGTAATGCAGGCAACATTCATCGTGCTGGCAACTGGTGGAATTGGTCAGGTCTATCCGTTAACCACGAATCCATCTATTGCAACGGGTGATGGCATTGCAATGGCTTATCGGGCCGGAGCATCTATTGCCAACATGACCTATATCCAATTTCATCCTACGGCCCTTAACGTTCAAACTGATGAGGTTTCCTTTTTGATTACAGAAGCGTTGCGGGGCTTCGGTGCCCACCTGGTTACGGCCGATGGCAACCGCTTTATGTTTGCGTACGATGAACGGGCCGAACTTGCACCACGCGACATTGTATCGCGGGCTGTTTATGTCGAATCGCAAAGCCAACCGGTTTTTCTCGATTGCAGGCATTTACCAATGGCATCCTTAAAGGAACAATTTCCAAAAATCTATGAGATGTGCCTTTCCTATGGAATTGATATCGCACGGGAGAAAATTCCAGTTAAGCCAGCCGCACACTACCTCTGTGGAGGTATTGTTACAAACATGAAGGCACAGACCTCCATGAGGAACTTATATGCAATCGGTGAGTGTGCTTGTACCGGTTTGCACGGAGCTAACCGACTCGCTTCTAACTCACTGATAGAAGCACTGGTATTTGCTCATCGTTGCTTTGTTGACATTAGCGAACGGATGTCATTTCAAAAGTTTGTTCCAACGATTGAACAAAATAAAATTGGAGGCACTGAAGCTGATGAAAATCAACTCAGGCGTATCAGGCAAACTGTGAAAGAATGGATGGCAAATTCAGCAGGGATTGTTCGTTCATTTGCAGCGCTTCATAAAGGACTTGGGGAAATCAGTAAACTCCATTATACCATTAATCAAATGGCAGAGAATTCAAAGCCAAACTGGCTGTTGTATGAAATCCGGAACATGATAACCGTTGGAATGCTCATTCTGCAGCAGGCCCTCGAACAAACTCAGAACCGAGGCACGCACTACA
>DASTYM010000439.1:0-18412 GCA_035764995.1 Cyclobacteriaceae bacterium
AACATCAGGTTATTCTTTATTTACGCATCCTTTTTGACCTTCGGATCGCCAGTTTTAATATACCTGGCACTGGCCTTTGTAATGAACATCCGCAAATACTTGAGGAAGCGTAACCCGGTCTGGGATTACTAAGGAACGTTAATACCCTTTTTCCTAAGCGCAAAGTAGTCCCAAAGGACTAGCCCCCTGTAAACATTTCGGTTCGAAATCGGGTATTGAGATTGGAGAGCTTTACGTTTCGCACGCGCCCTGTTTAGACCTTTTATGAATTGAATATGAGCCTTCAGAATAGCTGAGGCATCTGCAAGCTTCCCCGTAATCAGAAATTTAAATAGGGCAACATAATCAAGTAAAATCCTTAACGGAAATTTAATCAGTAAAGCACCTGAACTCCAGTGCTTAAAAATAAGCGTTAATCCGTTGCGAAAATTATAAAATGTTTTTCTCGGATTGGAGCGTGAAAGGGTTCCGGCACCCACGTGGTAAACTCGACTAACTCCGCAATAAAAAACCTGTAGACCCATTCGCTGAATTTTCCAGCACAGATCAATTTCTTCCATGTGCGCGAAGAAGTCTTCATCCAACCCTTCGAGTTTGCGGTACACATCTGACCGGATCATCATGCAGGCGCCTGTTGCCCAAAAAATTTCGCGTGTATCATTATATTGTTGATGATCGATCTCTGTAAAATCAAATAGTCTGCCGCGACAAAATGGATACCCAAAAGAATCGATAAAACCGCCTGCTGCACCGGCATATTCAAAATGATCTTGTTGATGATACGAAAGAATTTTCGGTTGAACGGCCGCGATGTTCGGATTGGAATCCAGCAACGCTTCGAGCGGATCAAGCCATCCGGAAGTGACTTCTACATCGGAGTTTAACAAGACGAAATACGAAGCATTAATTTGTTTTAACGCTTTATTGTATCCGCCACAGAAGCCATAATTTTTTTCAAGCCTGATGATAGTGACGGACGGAAAGCTTTTTGAAAGGATCTCGATCGATTGATCAGTCGATGCGTTATCGGCAACAATTACCGATGCGTTTTTTGAGTGTTCAATAACAGTTGGCAAAAACTGCTGGAGTAGCTTTTCACCGTTGTAGTTCAAAATGACAACTGCAATTTTATTCAATGTTGGATCTTGTTATTTGGAATTTGTTATTTTGGAATTTAACTCATGAGGCTGTTTAAATCCATGCCTGGAATATTGGGCAGCAAGCCTTCTGTACTTTTCCTCATTGCTTCTTTTGCTAATGCTTCTGCTTCTTCGGACGCTTTATTCACCGCGGCCACTACTAAATCCTGAACAATCATTTTGTCGTCTGCTTTTAACAGGCTTGGATCAATGTCTAGCCTAATGAGTTGTTTTTTACCGTTAACAGTTGCTTTCACCATGCCACCACCAGACTCGCCATGAGCCGACAGTTTTACAAGGTTGTCTTGCGCTTCTTTCATGCGGGCCTGAACTTCCTTCATCTTGCCCATCATTTTCATCATGTCAAACATGTGTGCAATTTAGGATTTTAGTATTTAGTATTTAGTATTTAGAATTTAGTATTTAGATTTAGAATGTTGGAAGGTTGTACCAACACAAGGTTTTTAGATCTTAAATCTACAATTGTCAGTTAGCCTTGCGCAACAGCACAACAGAGCCTGATCGTTTGAATGTGCGACCGGTCTGATCGGTCAGGGTCGCAATAAATGCGTACGTGCCTTCGGGTTGGGTAACACCTTTGAATTTACCATCCCAACCAGTGTCGAGGTTATCCGTATAGAAAAGTAACTCGCCCCATCGGTTAAAAATGTTCATCTCGAACTTCTCCACAAACTGGCCATAAACAACAAAGACATCATTCAGGTTGTCTCCGTTAGGCGTGAAGGCTGTTGGGTAATTCAGATTTGGTTCTTTGATCATCGTAACCTCATTGGAAATCGCCTGACCCAACCCTGTGTCGTTCGCGTTTGCCAGCACTACATACACATACTTTTGGTGTGCTGGATCGGTTGAGCTATCCTCAAATGTTGTGGAGGTTCCAACATCAAAAGTCTGGAGGAGAATACCAGTTGCATCATACTTTTCAACGGTATAACTGCTCACTCCATTAATCCATCCGTTGTAGGCAGTCCAATTGAGGGTAATCGAATTATCGTTATCAATACTCCCTGTGAGCACGATCGGGCAAACATCAATTCCAGGTGTACTTGTATTCCCGCAAGCATCGACATAGTTAACCCGGTAACAATATGAACCATCACTGATATAACCTGTATCGTTGATTTGTTGTGTTGTGGTCTTTGACAGCAAGCTCAGGTTTCCAGTGCCAATTTTTCTGAAGACACTATATTCCGTTGCTGTAAATAAAGGATCCTGTTGCCATATCAAATCGATTCCATTATCACCTACAATGGCCGTTACATTATTGACAGGCGCAGGTGGAGTGGTGGAAATTGCGACTCCGCATTTTTGAAGCGAAATGCTGCGACTGGTATTCGCATAATTTGATGTAAGCTGGTAGCAATAATTTGTTTTGCAGACTACATTATTATCCGCATAAGTCAGCGCTGTTGTGTTGCCGATATTTGTACCATCGCGGCTAACTGTAAAATTAGTTACACCTGTAGTAGAAGTAACCCACGATAAGTTATTGGAATTATTTTGTACCGATAAATCAAAATTGGAACTGCAGATAATATTCGAGTACAATATTGCACCGGAACAAGGATCAACAGTTCCCAGTCGGAAGCAATAATAATTATCATCTGCCCTCAGGTTGCTGTTCGACACGGTGACCGTACTCACATCATGAAGCGTTTGATAGAGTTGAAAGCTCGCACCATTTGGAGTGTTGACCCCCACCTCAAGCCGGTACAGAACATTTGGCGCACTGGTAAAGGCAAGATCAATTGAATTGGCGGCTGTTACAGTAAGTGTATTAATAAATGGAGCAGCTAATGCATTAACAACCGTTACCTGTTTGGTTGCAGGCGGTGTACAGTTGTCGTCAGCACTTACATTTTTTCCGCGAACCGAAATGGTTTTTAATCCGGCCGTTGCATAGGTGTGATTATTCACCGCAAGGCTTCCTTTTGGAACTGCAACCTCTGCAGTGGCGTCATTGTAATTGATAATGTAAGAGTCATAATTTGTATCCGTCACAACAACTTGTACTTCTTGTCCGCTACACGTAAAAACATCGAAGGCTGGTTGTGTATTGGGGGTAACAACGATGTCAATCTCATCGGGGCCAACTGTTTGAAAAAGAACCCGAAGTTTATACGTGCCGGGTTGCGTGTAAGTGTGAGTAAAAACATTGTTGGATGCAGGCGTTCCGTCACCCCAATCCATCTGGCAAGGTGTTGCACCCGTACATGGCGTAGAGGGAGCAACAAGTCCGGTGCTGGTAATGGTGACGGTAAATGGAGCACATCCTTTCTTTTCGTCAACCTGAAACCATCCCTTATTGCTATTGTATTGAGCTGCAACAACGGTGGGGGTTATAAACAGAATTAAAAGGAACTGCTTCAATCTCATTCTATCGGGTATTCTTTTACGAATTTCTCTGCTTTTTGAATGTCATCATGCAACACACGATCCTCCTCTACAAACGGAACAGATTGCCTAAAAGTATTCACCATTTTCTCCAGGATGGGCGATGTTTTGAGTGGTCTTCTGAAGTTAATTGCCTGTGCGGCTGTCAATAATTCAATAGCCAGTATGCTATAAACGTTATTGACAACCCGATATGCCTTGGTGGCAGCGTTCGAACCCATGCTCACATGATCCTCCTGTCCGTTTGACGAAACAATTGAATCAACAGATGCCGGTGAGCATAATTGCTTATTCTGACTAACCAGCGAGGCGGCTGTGTATTGAGGAATCATCATGCCGGAATTAATACCGGGATTAGCCACTAAGTAATTAGGCAGGTCGCGCGAACCGCTGATGAGCTGATACGTTCTGCGTTCAGAGATATTTCCAAGTTCAGCAAGTGCAATTGAGAGAAAATCCAGCGACAGGGCAAGCGGCTGTCCGTGAAAGTTGCCCCCAGAGATAATCATATCATCATCAGGAAAGACATTCGGGTTATCGGTTACGCTGTTTATTTCCGTGAGCATGATGTTGGTTACATATTCGATGGCATCAGAAGAGGCACCATGCACCTGTGGTATACAGCGAAATGAATACGGATCCTGTACATGTTTTTTCGATTGTGTTATGAGCTGACTACCTTCTAATAATTTCTTTACCTCTGCGGCTACTTTGCTTTGTCCTTTTTGCGGGCGGATCGTGTGAACATTCGCATGGAAAGGCTCAATTCTACCGTCAAAAGAATCAAGCGATAACGCACTGATACGATTTGCCATTTTTAAGATGCGATGTGCATGAAGCGTACACCAAATACCGTACGAACTCATGAACTGGGTACCATTAAGCAACGCAAGGCCTTCTTTTGCTTTCAGGTGAATGGCATCCCACTTGAATTGCTTGTTCAACGCGGATCCACTCACAACCTTGCCTTCTGTTTTCACTTCACCAAATCCGATCAATGGAAGTGAGAGGTGAGCTAATGGCGCCAAGTCTCCCGAAGCACCAAGTGATCCCATCTCATAAATGACAGGGAGGATATTATTGTTGAAATAATCTGCCAGGCGTTCAACGGTTTGAACCTGAACGCCAGAGTAACCGTATGCCAGTGATTGTACTTTTAAAAAAAGCATGAGCCTGACGATTTCTGCCGGCACTTCCGGACCTGTTCCACATGCATGTGACTTCACCAGATTATCCTGAAGTTTTTCAAGCTGATCATGTGAAATGTTTTTGTTGTAAAGCGAACCAAAGCCGGTGTTGATTCCATAGATCGGCTCTGTAGCATTTTTTAATTTATCATCTAGGTACTGACGGCATTTTTGAATTTTCTCTTTCGCTTCTTTTGACAGTTCAATTTTGATGTCGTTGGAAAGAATCCGGTTAAGAACTTCCAGTGTAATGGTTTTGTCAGAGATTGAATGGATTTCTGTTGGCATGCTGTTTAATTAAAAAAGAAAAAGTCATTTCGAGCGATAGCGAGAAATCCTCGCATATCAATAGTCCAAATTTACATGCGAGGATGTCTCGCGATCAAAAACCGTATTTCTACTATTGATTTGTGCGCTCGACATGACCACCAATTTTTTTTACGATTTGCTCTATTGTTAATTTTTCCTGTTCACCGCTTTCCATGTTCTTGAAAGCAAGCTGGCCACTTTTCATTTCATCGCCACCAATCACAACAGTATATGGAATGAGTTTTTTATTAGCGTAGTCAAGTTGCTTCTTGAGTTTTGCTTGATCGGGATAGAGTTCAGAGGAGATTCCTGCTTTTCTGAATGCTGCCAAAGCTTTCAAACCAAACTTCATAGATTCCTCATCGAAATGACAGATCAGGATTTTTGAAGATACCTGCGCTTCTTTTGGAAATATATTGAGTTCTTCCAGGGCATCGTACATCCGATCTACACCAAATGAAAAGCCAACACCTGAAAGATTCTCTTTGTCGCCAAATGATGCAGTGAGGTTATCGTAACGACCGCCACCACTAATGCTGCCGATACCCACGTTATTAATTTTAACTTCGAAGATACAGCCAGTGTAGTAACTCAAGCCACGCGCGAGAGCAATGTCGAGTTCAACATTTTTGTCATCGTTACCGAAACCTTTGAGTAAGCCAAAAACTTCTGTCAGATCTTTGGTTCCTTTTTGTCCTGATTCGCTTGACCTAAACTGAATGGATAAATAATTGAGTTTATCACTGTTGCTTCCGGTTTGTTTCAAAATGGAGAACAGCGTATCAAGGCTCTTAGGAGCAAAACCCTTTGTGGTTAATTCCTCCCGTACTTTTTCTTCACCGATTTTATCAAGTTTATCTATGGCAACGAAGAGATCAGTTTCTTTACCGCCACCGCCAATTACTTCTGCGACTCCATTCAATACACTGCGATGATTTATTTTGATTGTAAAATCCTTCACGTTCAGATTCGCCATCACTTCTTTAATCATTAGAATGATTTCTGCTTCGCAGACGAGTGAGGTTGTTCCCACAACATCGGCATCGCACTGATAAAATTCACGATAACGTCCTTTTTGGGGGCGATCAGCGCGCCATACGGGCTGGACCTGGTAACGTTTAAACGGAAAAGCGATTTCATGGCGGTTCATTACCACGTAACGGGCAAATGGGACAGTGAGATCATAGCGAAGGCCTTTTTCGGTTATTGATGGAATAACGGATTTGGAACTTTGTTTAGCTAAGTAGTAATTGCTGAGGAAGTCAGTAAGAATAAACGATATATCTTTACCGTAGATAGTATTGAGCTCCATTAACAAATCTGCGTTGGAATTCTGCTTGACTCGTTCCAAAATATGCAACGCGACATATGGAATGAACATGGACTCTTGCTTAAGGAACTCTTCAAGTATTACGTTATTTTCATCTGTGCCGACCGGGATTAAATTGTACTCTTTGGCATTGTGCATTACCTCATTTCTAATGATTTTCGCATCGATGGGTTTCAGATTCGGATAACTACTAGCAATAATTTGAGATAGCCTTGAAATCGCGACAAGGAGCATCTCTTCTAGTTGCTTTAGCTTTACGCCAGTGACTTTAGATTTTAATTTTTCAAAAAACTCTCCTGAATCCAGTACTCTAAACAACAGCTGATCGCCCTCGTCCCCGTATTTTCCGGTTAACGTTGAAAGGTTCTCCATTGCTGGAGTCTCCAATGGCTGAAAGCCGAACTTTTGAAAGACCTTTTTAATGTTATCTAAAATATACTGCCGTTTGGCCATCACGGCAGGTCCGAAATCGCGGGTTCCCTTCGGTAAAGTGGGTTTTTCCATAATCGTTCAAATCTAATCAGGATTCTCTGGATTAGTGGATTTTCAGGATTGATTAATAGATTTTGCTGGATTATGGGAATCCAATAATCCATAAATCCGATAAATCCTAATCCAGACCTTGCTAATCACGAAAAACTTAAGCATTTTTGCGCCCTCAAAATAATACGATCATGGCTGTTACACGTTTAAAAAGAAAGAATCGCAAGGATAAATCAAAGTCGGCCGTTAGACGCCAATCCTTGAAAATCCAGAATTTCCAACCGGTTATTAAGTCGGTTGATATAGAGAAGATCAAAGAAGAATTCAAAGCTAAGGCTAAGAAGGCTTAATAGCTTTTTAAAATATTTAAAACCCGTTTTGACACTGTCAGGACGGGTTTTTTGTTTGGTTACTTTTTGGGATTGGAATTCATCAATTTCCACTTTATTTTAAGTGTCTATAGTTTTTCTATGAGTGATTTCAGTTCCTGGTGGGATGCATTAAGCCTCTCACTAAAAATTTACTGGGCGTTAGCAATTCCGTTCACGCTCTTTTTCCTGTTACAATTAGTATGGTCTTTTTTGGGCGGAGGTGATGTTCCTGACGACACACCTGATGCGGAGGTGAGCGGTGATACAGGTGTACCGTTTCAGTTTCTCACGCTCAAAAACCTGATTGCTTTCTTTACCATTTTTTCGTGGACTGGTATCTCATGTCAAACAGCTGGCTTGTCTGATGCGATGACAGTCATCGTGAGCTTTGGTGCCGGTCTCGCCATGATGGTGATCATGGCTTCTGTTTTCTACTTTATTGCAAAAGCCAATGCTGATGGCACGATGCGAATTCAAAAAGCCATTGGCGGCTCTGGCGAAGTATACCTGACGATTTCGAAAAAGCGCGGAGCCCTGGGTAAGGTTCAAATAAAGGTACAAGGTGCTGTACGAACACTCGATGCCGTAACCGATGATGATAACGATATTCCAACCGGAAAATTTATTCAGGTTACGGGAATCGTCAATGATAATGTCTTACTAGTAACTGTTAAATAATCCCTTATGAGTGCTTTTATTTTGCCTATTGTTGCGTTAGCAACGCTCTTCGTCTTTGTTATTCTCGTTACATTTTTCAGACGCTACAAACGTTGCCCTTCCGACCGGATTCTTGTTGTATATGGTAAAGTGGGCGGAGGTGAATCAGCAAAATGTATTCATGGAGGTGCTGCTTTTATCTGGCCTGTGTTTCAGGATTATGCTTTCATGGATCTAACTCCGATCTCCATTGAAGTGAACCTGACCAATTCATTGAGCAAGCAAAACATCCGGGTTGATGTGCCTTCAAAATTTACGGTTGGTATTTCAACTGAAATGGGTGTGATGGAAAATGCTGCCGAGCGCCTGCTGGGTTTGCAACGCAATGATGTTCATGCATTGGCTCATGATATTATTGTTGGTCAGATGCGTTTGGTTGTAGCGATGATGGATATTGAAGAGATCAACACCAATCGCGATAAATTCCTGTTGAACGTATCACATAACGTTGAAGTTGAATTGAAGAAGATCGGTTTAAAGCTGATCAACGTTAACATTACCGATATTAAGGATGAGAGCGGATACATTGCTGCATTAGGTAAAGAAGCGGCAGCCAAAGCGATTAACGAAGCAAAAATCCGCGTGGCTGAGCAAGAGCGTTTGGGAGATATTGGTAAAACAGAGGCAGAGAAAGAGCGCGACATTAAAGTGTCTGAAATGGTGCGTGACCGTGATACACAGGTTGCAGTTACCATTAAAGATAAAGAGGTGTTGATTGCCGGTGCCAAGCGTGATGAACAAATTGGTAAAGTAGAAGCAGAACGTGATACGCGTATCAAATCAGCGGAAGCAAATGCCGTTGCTGTTACCGGTGAAAATCAATCAAAAATTTCGATTGCCAATTCTGACTCTGAAAGAAGAGAACGTGAAGCTGAAGCCTTGAGAAAGGCAACCGCTGCTGAAAAAGTACAATCTGCTAAGGCGTTGGAAGAGGCCTATCTTGCAGAACAGAAAGCTGAAGCTGCTCGTGCTGAACGTGAACGTGCATCGCAAAATGCGAGCATCGTGGTAGGTGCAGAAATTCAAAAACAAAAAGCAATTATCGAAGCGCAGGCCGAAGCTGAAAAAGTGAGAGAGCGTGCAAAGGGTGAGGCTGATGCGATTTTCCTGAAGAAGCAAGCGGAAGCAAAAGGTATTTTTGAAATCCTGACCAAGCAGGCTGACGGTCTGAAACAGATTGTGAATGCTGCAGGTAACAACTCAAAAGATGCTGCGATGCTGATTATTGCCGATAAGCTGCCTGAACTGGTGAGGTTGCAGACTGAAGCGATTAAGAATATCCAGATTGATAAAGTTACTGTGTGGGAGGGAGGCCAGAATAAAGACGGTAAAACCTCTACCGCTAACTTTATTTCAGGATTGTACGGATCGGTTCCTCCGTTGCAGGAAGTATTTAAAATGGCGGGACTTGAGTTGCCTGCTTACCTCGGCAAGCCGGAAGATCAGAAAACCCCACCTGCATCTGAACCACCAATTCAGGAGAAGAAAAAATAAAATTGAACCCCGGCCATTGTCGGGGTTTTTTACTTATTTCATGTGGATTATTCTGTATGACAAAACTCAATTTGGTTAGCTGGAACGTGGCGGGCATTCGTGCTATCGTTAAAAAGGATTTTTTAAAGGATGTCAAAAAACTTAACCCTGATATACTTTGTTTGCAGGAGACAAAGTGTTCGGTAGAAGAGGCTAAGTCTGTTTTTGAACTTTTACCTGACTATCATGGGTATGCAACAGCTTCAAAAATAAGAAAGGGGTACTCGGGTGTAGCGATCCTTTCCAAGGAAGATCCTTTAAATGTTACCTACGATATTGGGATTGAAGAACACGATCAGGAGGGAAGAGTTATTACAGCCGAGTATCCGCAATTTTTTCTGGTAGGTGTTTACACTCCAAATGCAGGTGAAGGATTGAGGCGATTGGATTATCGTGAAACCTGGGATACTGCTTTTCGCGAATACGTGACCACCCTTCAACGAAGAAAGCCGGTTATTGTAACGGGCGACTTAAACGTTGCGCATCAAGCCATCGACATTGCTCGTCCGAAAGACAATTACAATAAATCGGCAGGTTACACACAGCGTGAGATCGATGGTTTTCAGCGATTGCTGGACGAAGGATTTACCGATACATTCCGGCACTTTCATCCTGAGGATGTGAAGTATACATATTGGAATAACCTATTTAATTCGCGTGCCAAGAATGTGGGGTGGAGGATAGATTATTTTCTTGTAGGTAAGTCTCAACTCTCGAAAGTAACCGGGGCAACCATTCATACAGAAATATTGGGCTCCGATCACTGTCCCGTTGCGCTTGAAATTTCTTTAGGTTAGATTCCTGATCAATTACCCTACCTATGAAAAAATTCCTCCTTGTTATGTTCATGTTCAGGTTTATTGAAGCCAATTCTCAAATCGAAGGACAGGATGCTCAGGGAAATGTGATTGATCTTGCGGGTGGTTCTATGTTCAGATCATTCGATAACCGTTTTAAGGGCATTGAGGGTTATCCAACGCTTTTTAAATTTTATAGCCCGGGTCAAATCACGATGACTACGGGAAAAAAGGTGAGTTACGATTCAGTCAACATTGACATCTACAGTAGTGACCTCCTGGTTAAAAGGGATAAATCAGAATCTGTTTTTAACCGGAAGCTTGTGAAGGAATTTACGATGGAGACCGAAGAATCTACCATGACTTTTGTCAAGATCAAAAATAATGAAGGAGACGATGTGTATTATCAATTCCTGGCGGGTGTAAAGTTAAAGCTCTTCAAACACTCGTATAAAATAATCGCAGGCCCAACTCATTCCGGAGCCTATAGCAGTGGTCGCACCAACAGCATCTTTGTTGAAAATTCTAAAGTTTACATACAACAGAATGATGGTGCAATGATTGAATTGAAAAATAAGAAAACCCTATTTTCTCAATTCCCCGATAAGGAGGCCGAGATCTCACAATTCATAAAGGATCGAGACATAAGCTTGAAAAATGAAGATGAGGCTGTAAGACTGATTGAGTACATTAATACAATCATTTAGACTTTATTATAAGAATCAATTTTTTAGAAGAAGAATAAATATGAAGGCCCTATTGATATTAATGTTATCTGCCAGTTCAATCATTGGGTATTCTCAATTGAGTGAGATGCAGGTAAATGCTAATGACTTGATGTCTGGCAGTAACATGGTCAGATCATTTGATAACCGTAATAAGGATGTCAGGGGATTTCCAACGCTGTTAAAGTCCTATTACCCCGGTCAAGTATTACTTTCGACAGGGGTATCGGTGAACCAGGATTCTATCAACCTGGATGTGTATCATAATGATCTATTGGTAAAAAAAGGCAAAGATGTAATCATGGTTGTAACCAAAGCCATGGTTAATGGCTTCACCATGAAGCATCCTGATCAGGAAATGAATTTTACTAAACTGAGGGACCCGATGGGTAACGATTTATTTTTTGAAGTACTCGTAAAAGGAAAATTAAGTTTATATAAACGTACATCAAAAACCATTTCAGGACCTGGTGTTGATGATGGATATGGCACCGGTCGCCAGTATAGCATTTACGTACAATCTACAAAAATCTTTATCCAAAAAGAAAAGGAGGAGATGGTTGAGTTGAAGAATAAGAAAGTTATACTTTCTCAGTTTCCGGATAAAGAAGAATTGATCAATACCTTCATGAAAGAGAACAAGCTGGGTGTTAAGGATGATGATGAGCTAAAAAAGGTGGTTGAGTATATTAATACACTTTAAGTTAACCAACAGGCCCGGAGTCAAAGAAAACATCGTTGACTAAACTTGTTTAATCATTTTGGTAATGATAGTATATCTGGGAGTACTAAACCCGCTCAATCTGTGCTCCCAAATTTTTCAAACGCGTATCAATGTTCTGATACCCGCGATCAATCTGGTCAATGCTGGAGATTTCACTGGTGCCGTTAGCTGAAAGGGCTGCAATTAATAAGGCAACACCCGCACGAATATCAGGGGAGGCCATTTTAATTCCTCTTAGTGTGTGCTTGCGATCCAACCCGATTACGGTTGCACGATGCGGGTCATTCAAAATAATCTGTGCACCCATATCGATGAGCTTATCGACAAAGAACAAACGGCTTTCAAACATTTTTTGATGGATGAGAACAGTTCCTTTAGCCTGAGCTGCCACCACTAAAACAATGCTAATCAAGTCGGGTGTAAAACCTGGCCATGGAGCATCAGCAATCGTGAGAATGGAACCATCGATAAAGGATTCAATTTCATAATGATCCTGTGAAGGAATATGGATATCATCACCTCTGAATTCCATTTTAATGCCCAAACGTTTGAATGTATCAGGAATCATTCCCAGCATATCAATCCTGCAATTCTTGATCGTGATCTCAGATTGGGTCATGGCGGCAAGTCCGATAAAACTGCCGATCTCAATCATGTCTGGCAGAAGCGTGTGCTCTGTTCCTCCTAATTTTTGAACACCTTCAATGGTAATGAGGTTAGAACCGATGCCTGAAATTTTTGCACCCATGCGATTAAGCATGCTGCATAATTGCTGTAAGTAAGGTTCACAGGCGGCATTATAAATTGTAGTCTTTCCTTTGGCGAGAACAGCGGCCATAATGATGTTGGCTGTTCCGGTTACAGAGGCTTCATCCAGCAGCATGTAGGTGCCTTCCAGTTTAGAGGCATCAATGTGGAACAGGTGCGCATCGGCATCGAAGTTGAATTTGGCGCCCAGTTTTTGAAAACCAATAAAGTGGGTATCTAATCTTCTTCTTCCAATCTTGTCACCACCGGGTTTGGGCAATGTTGCCTTTCCAAAACGAGCCAGGATGGGCCCCAATAACATTACCGATCCGCGCAAAGCAGATGCCTTACTGCGATACTCTTCTGTCTCTAAATATTTTGTATTGACAGTGGCGGCAGTAAACCTATACGAATCATTACTGAGTTTTTCAACTTTGCATCCGAGGCTTTCGAGTAGCTCGATAAGCTTATTAACATCCAGGATGTTCGGAATGTTGTGAATCGTTACGGGCTGATCGGTCAGTAAAACAGCGCTGATGATTTGAAGGGCTTCATTCTTGGCGCCTTGCGGTATGATTTCACCTTTTAATTTTTTACCGCCTTTAATCCGGAAAATGCTCATTCAATATGTACGATTTACGATTTACAAGTTACGATTTATCCCTATAAAGCAAATCGTATATCGTAATTCGTAAATCTAAAATTAATTGTCTCTCCTTCTTCGCTTGTTCTTGTTAAACGGTCGCTTATGTCGTCCGCCTCCATTGCGGTCGCCACGATCCCTGTCGCTACGTTCGCCTCCCTGGTGCTGTCCTAATTTTCTCTTTTCTCCGCGGTAGAGTTGTTCAAACAAGTTGTCTTCGCGCACTTTGTCAAGGCTTACAGATAGGGCTCCTTTAGAGAGGCTCTTGATATCATTTACGATAACAGAATCATCCAATGTTTCTTTATTCCAGTTACCGTAGAAAGTTTTCATCAGCTTGCCGAGATAGATAATGGCATCTTCTTTTTCCTGCGGATTTTCAAGTTTTACCGCCTCGCTGATCAATCGCTCAATGTTCTTACCATAATGCTTGAAGCGAATGTTGCTTTGAGGATACGCCATTCTCTTTGGCTTTTTGAAAAGAATATCGCGTTGCGGAACCGGGAACGGATTGTTGAGGTCTAAATTAAAATCGGCAATGATGTACAAGTCATCCCACATACGCTGTGGATTTTCGGGTGTTGCTTCTTTAACACTTGGAGTGAGCTGTTTCATTAACTCAATAAGCGTGAAAGCCATTTCGGTGCGCTTTTCCTTATCCGGTATGTTACGGATGTATTCTACCAATTTCTGAACGTTACGACCGTATTCCTTTAAAATAATGTGCGGACGCTGGGTGTTATATTCTCCAATTTGTTTCATAGTCTTTAGTCCTGAGTCATTAGTCCTTAGTTTATTTTCAATGATTTTTTAAGAGACCAATTCATTTTTTGGATTTCTTTAATCTTGGATTGGGCTGATTTTAGTACAAAGTCGTCAATTAAATTCACTTTTTGAGCAATGATTAGCTGAGTTTCAAGTTCACAAGAGGATCCATGGGATATCCCCAGGAATTTTTTAAAGTCCTTATTAGAATTTCGCCCAGCACCTTCGGCAATATTCGAAGCTATTGAAATAGCACTTCTCCGAATTTGAGAGGTCAATCCATAGACTTCTTGTTTTGGAAAGTTCTGGGTGATCTCATACACATTTACAGCTAACTCCACAGATTTTTGCCAGACTTTCAACTCTTTGTAATTATTCATAACACCTGGAAAAACTCAAGACGACTGTCTAAATACTAAAGACTAAGGACTTAAGACTCAGGGGAATGAATTTTGAGCTTGGCAAAGCTAAGTAATAAGGTCTTTTCGCCAAAATCGTCAAAAAGTATTTTGGCCTTGCGGTCGGGTCCGGTAAAATCCATCAGGACAACCCTTCCAAAGCCGAATTTTGGGTGTTCTACCTTCATTCCTTCTTGTAGGGTCGAGGTATCACTTGGGGCAAAATCAAGTGAAGGTCTGTAGGATGATGCTTTAGGGGTTGGAGAAGACGAGATTGTTTTCTTAACTCCGTTCACCAAGGTTTTTGCATAATTGCTTGAGGGAGCAGAAGATGTCGGAGTAGACTCAAAGCCTGCAAACTTAGTGCTCACTTTAATAAACGTAGGGTCGATGTCATCCAGGAAACGGCTCTTCTCGCAATTCTTTAATCTTCCAAACCGGTAGCGGGTCAGGGCATAAGACAGGTAGAGTTTTTTCTCAGCACGTGTAATGGCTACATAAAATAACCTGCGTTCTTCTTCTAAATCAGCCCGGCTGTTCAGCATCATTTGTGAAGGAAAGAGGTCTTCTTCCAACCCAACGATGTAAACGTATTTAAATTCAAGACCTTTAGCCATGTGAATGGTCATGAGCGTAACCTTATCGGGATCTTTGTCTTTATCTTCATCCTGACCGGTTAGCAGTGAGATGTCCTGTAAGAATGCGCCAAGGGATTTGTCTTCCTTTTCCGGATTCTCTACATATTCTTTAATCGCGTTCAGCAATTCCTGAACGTTCTCGTGCCGACTTAATCCTTCAACGGTTTTGTCTTCATACAATTCGCGCAATAGGCCTGAACCCTTCGCGATCTCAAATGCAGCATCGTAAGCATCTTTTCGTGTTACTTCCAAGCCGAAGCGTTTGATCATCGTAACGAAATCATCAATCGGGCCGGCTGACCTTCCGCCTACAAAGGGAGTTGGGTTTTGCAATACCTCCCAGATCGAAATTCCATGATCATTTGCTCCTAAAATAATTTTATCGACTGTTGAGTCGCCAATACCACGCTTTGGTAAATTGATTATCCTGCGAAAGGAAGCTTCATCATTTTGATTCAAGGTGAAGCGTAAGTAGGCGAGGAGGTCTTTAATTTCTTTCCTTTGATAAAATGAAAGCCCACCAACGATTTTGTATTTAATGTTCAGCCTGCGCAGCGATTCTTCCATCGCACGGGACTGACTGTTGGTTCGATACAGAATAACAAAATCGCTGAACTTGAGTTGATGCTGCATCTTCTCTTCAAAGATGGAGGAAGCCACCAAACGTCCTTCTTCGTTGTCAGAGACTGCCTTGATTAACTCAATCAGATTTCCTTCTTCGTTTTCGGTCCAAACATTTTTAGGGATCTGCGCACGGTTTTGTCTGATTACCGAATTGGCAGCGTTTACAATATTTTGAGTTGACCTGTAGTTTTGTTCGAGCTTAAAGATTTTGAGGTCCGGGTAATCTTTTTCGAAATTCAAAATATTGGAAATATCGGCACCTCTAAATCCGTAAATGCTTTGTGCATCATCACCCACTACGCAAATGTTTTGACGCACCGAAGCCAGCTTTCGGATAATAAAATATTGGCAAAGGTTGGTGTCCTGAAACTCGTCAACCAAAACATAGTGAATCCGTTGCTGATATTTGTTTAGAACGTCCAGGTGTTCTTTAAAGAGTTTATCAGTATTGAAGAGCAGGTCATCAAAGTCCATAGCGCCAGCCTTGAAACAGCGCTGTGCGTAGGTTTTGTAAATATTCCCCATCTCCGGACGAAGGTTGGTAGCATCATCTGCCATCAGGTTGGGATTGGCAAGGTACGCCTGCCAGCTGATGAGTTGACTTTTGGCTGCCGAGATTCTATTATAAACTACATTTTGTTTGTAGGTCTGTTCGTCCAAACCAAGTTCCTTCACGATACTTCTGATCAACGTTTTGGAATCATCAGTATCATAAATGGTGAAGTTGCTTGGGTAACCCAGATGGTGCGCTTCTGCCCGCAAGAGTCTTGCGAAAACGGAGTGAAACGTTCCCATCCACAGATTACGTGCATCTGAGCCAACCACTTTCTCAACCCGGTCTCGCATTTCTTTGGCGGCTTTGTTGGTAAAAGTCAGCGCCATGATGTTGAAAGGGTCAACGCCCTTACTATGAATCAAGTGCGCTATTCGGTAGGTGAGTACCCGGGTTTTTCCAGATCCTGCGCCTGCAATCAGCATAGTTGGCCCCTCCGTATTGACAACGCCCTCTCGTTGAGCTGGGTTAAGCTGTTCTAAGTAATCCATAAACCCTGCAATTTAGACCACAGATTCTTTTGATTACGCTGATGACGCAGATTTCTTTATGCGAAAATATTAAATCGATAAGCAAGGAATATAGGTGCAAAAAGTCATGTCAATCTATGGAATCAAAAGAATCAGTGGTTACCTTTGTTAAACCTACTTTCTGTTGAACAGCACGGCTTCATCTGCAATTCTTTGTTCGCTTCACGATGATGGTTTAATAACAACAGCCGCTGAACCATGGTTTAAAGTAAAGGTTCAACTCATACAACAATATTTCCACTCTTTTGTTACCAACGTTTCAGGAAAAGTTGACGACATCATTTTTGTCGATCTGTTTTCGGGATCAGGTATTTACTCTATTGGTCATAAAAAAGAATTGTTTGCGGCCACTTGTCTGGCTTCCCTTCAAACCCACTTGCCCGTTACGAAATGGATTTTTTGTGAACACTCCTCAGAAAACTCCAAGGCTCTGAAAGTCAGGGTGAACAAATATTTCAAAGGAAAAAATGTTGTTATCGTTGAATCCAGGCTTGACCAGGCCATCGACAAATTCCGGTCTTATGTCCCGCAATCAAAAGGCTCTTATAAAGTAGCGGTGTTTTGTTTGGTGGATCCATTTTCGATTGATATCCCTTTTACAACGATTGATTCGCTGAATGACATGGGCTTTAGCTTCCTGATCCCATATAATTTCAGCCTCAATAACAGGCTGGACTATAAATTTTATATAAAAGAACAGCGAGACAAGCTCACCAAGTACCTGGGTGGACTTCACGAAAATTTCAAAGAAAGTAAGAGTAACCATGATTTTTACAAACGTGTGGTAAGAGCGCACCAGAATAACATCTTGATGCTTGGACTGAATACCTCTTTATCTGTCCATAAACTGGATTCCGGCCTGATGGAGATGCCGTATTATTATATGGGGTTTGCTTCGAGGCAATTGTCACCAAAAGTTGTGCGCAAGGAGGTGCTGGTGGAAAGTCATCATCAGTTGCAGTTGTTTCATTAGTCCCTTAGTATCCATAGTCCTTAGTATAAGAAACTCAAGACTCAAGACTAAGGACTAAAGACTAATTACTACCTTTACAGCATGATTAAAGTAGGAGAGGTTCTCGTTTCAGACGACATCAAAGAGAAGGAGTTTGTTTGTAATCTTGAAAAATGCAAAGGCGCTTGCTGTGTAGAGGGTGATTATGGTGCACCCCTGGAAGAAGATGAACTGGAAATCCTAAAGCAGATTTATCCCCAGGTAAAACCCTACCTGACTCCAGAAGGGATTAAAGCCATTGAAGAACAAGGAACACACGTGTTGGATGATGATGGAGATCTATCAACCCCAACCATTGGCGGAAAAGAATGCGCCTATGCCCTGTACGATAATAAAGGAATTTTAAAGTGTGGAATTGAACAAGCTTATTATGATGGAAAAATAAGCTGGAAGAAACCAATATCATGTCATTTGTATCCCATCCGCATTACGAAAAAGAAAAACTTCGAGGCGGTGAATTACCACAAGTGGGATATTTGTTCTGCTGCCTGTGCTCTTGGTAAAGAGTTAAGCGTACCGCTCTATAAATTTCTGAAAGAACCACTCATTCGTAAGTACGGACAGGCCTGGTATGATGAGCTGGTGAAAGCGATTGAAGGCTAGATGAACTTTAGCCATTTCACTTCCGGATGCTTGAATTTGTAAGACTCATACCATTTGCAAGCGAAGTATAGGATTACAACATCAATTACAAAAACCATGTAAAGTAGTCCTAAACTCCAGTGATGTTCCTCTTCGAACCAGACAAACGGTGCGTTATTGTACCATTCCG
>DASTYM010000440.1:0-13060 GCA_035764995.1 Cyclobacteriaceae bacterium
GAAGCTGCTTTGTGGTGAACTGGGGGCTAACCAGGTTGGCCATAAAAATTGAGAACCAGCAATGTGTTCGCGTTCGTAGGGAGCTTGTAAAAAACTTACCTCCAGGATAACTAAGTTTGCATCGTTTTTGTGTTCGTTCAGCCATTGCGGTGAAACTAGAATCGGACCCTGCGCACGAGCAAAGTTGCTAATCAGTAAAAAGAAAAAGAGTAGTTTGGTTTTCATGGTCGGTCGGCTTTAGTTGATATGTTTTTAACGATTTTACAACCTTGGACGTTGTGCTGTTCGAGTAAAAATATGAACCATACGTCAAATCCGACAGAGATCACAAAGGAATAACAGAAGGTCACAGAGATGGCCCATCACTTTCTGAAGTGGAAAGGACTTTGTGTTTTGTCTTTGTCGCTATTTCATGCCACTAAGACACCACGGCACAAAGGTTGAGAGTATAGAGTGTACTTTCACATTTCTTTCTCAACTTACCAGCATGAATAATGCCTCCATAAACGAGATCAAAAAAGAACTGAATACGCTGGATGCCGATGTACTTGTAGGGCTGTGCATGCGGCTTGCCAAATACAAAAAGGAGAACAAAGAACTGCTCAATTATCTGCTTTTTGAGGCACATCACGAGCAAGACTATATCACATCTGTGAAGGAAGAGATCGATGAATTATTCAAGGATATTCCCGCCCCGAATCTTTACTTAACAAAAAAGATACTGCGGAAAATTCTTCGGTTTGTTAACAAGCAAATCAAATATTCAGGCATTGTTCAGACCGAACTTGAATTACGTATTTACTTCTGTACGAAAACAAAAGTGGCAAAAGTTCCACTCGCTGAAGGCACAGTGATCTACAATCTCTATCAGCAGCAACTCAAAAAAATAACCGCTTGTTTGTCGAAGTTGCCCGAAGATCTGTTTGCAGATTATCAGCGGGAAGTTGAACAAATAAGATAACTCACCATCCAATAAATTATACTACCACATAGTACACTGAGTACTTATTTTTGAAAATGCGATTTCCACTTTCACTATCATTCCTTATTTGGTTTTGGGCATGCTCCTCTCAACAAAAATCTGAACCTGCCGCAAGCCTCACCGACAACGTAGCGATGCAGCCAGACATACTGAACGATTCTGTTCGAATGGTGACAACCGATACTGCACTATTAGAAAGTCTATTCGACTTAGACAGTGATGAAGATATTGTAGCCCGATTTGGACATCGAATCAGCCATCGTGAGGAATTCTCGTCTGAAGTTGAAGAGTCATGGCAGGTCACCCAGCTGTTTCCCAAATCCAGGAACGAAGTAACTTTTGAATGGCGTGATGCAGAAAAATTCAAAGGGCTGTACAGCATCACCATTAGTGGCACCAGCTCAGATTGGAAAACAAAGTCGGGAGTTAAATTGGGTATGAAACGTGCAGACCTGGAGCAACTGAATGGAAAACCTTTTCTCTTCTATTATCTTGGATGGAATTTTCAGGGGCAAGTCTTTTGGAATGCGGGCTCACTTGCGAATCATGGGATGCATGTAATCGTTGGGCCTCAAGACAATGGTCATGTAGATCAGGGTCTATTTTACCCTCAAGCGCCTGAGCAAATTTCAAGTAATTCGGAGGCTGCAAAAAATTCTGATTTGATTGTAAAAGCAATAAGTTTTAGGAAAGATGAAAGACCAACCCAATAATCCTCTTCACGGAATAACACTTGAAATGATGCTGGTACAGTTGGTTAACAAATACGGATGGGATGAGTTGGCAGACAGAATCCCCGTGAATTGTTTCATCAACAACCCCAGCATCAAATCAAGTTTAAACTTCTTCAGGAAAACTCCCTGGGCCCGCAAAAAAGTGGAAGACCTTTACCTGGAGTCGCTGGACTAAAACACATAATCCGGAGGCGCAATTCCCTTCAGTCGTAAAAACACAGTGGCTTGTCCGCGATGATGTGAAATGTGATCGAATGTTGAATAAAAACCCTTCACAATATCATCATTCAATTTCACCGTATTAAGTGTTTCCTGTAAACCTTCAAAAGCTTGTTGAAGGCTCTTAATTGCTTCCTTCTTGTTCGCCTTTCCAGATGGAGGGTCCCACTTCGTTTCTTTTAGCTTAACATAATTCGCCTCCCACCACTGAATGCCGTACGCAATGTGATTGATGAGTTCATTGAACGTCCACACGTCTGCAGCCGGTTTGAAGTTGTATGAACTGTCAGGCATGGCCTCTGCTACTGCCAGGGTGTAATTTTTGGAAATGTCGAATGTAGATTGAATGTGC
Source organism: Cyclobacteriaceae bacterium (assembly GCA_035764995.1). Lineage (GTDB taxonomy): Bacteria > Bacteroidota > Bacteroidia > Cytophagales > Cyclobacteriaceae > UBA2336. The sequence goes on from DASTYM010000440.1 coordinate 2,288, forward strand.
TTTTTCATAGTTGATCTTATTTTGAATCAAAACTAAAAGCCAACAATCTGAACGACTTAAGGAATCTTGCTCTCTTTATAAAGGGTGGGCAAAAATCTTCAAACGGTTCGGTTTTTCCCTGAATTGCGCTGGGGGCGCATGATATTTCTGCCGGAAAGCCGTGGTAAAATGTTCAATGCTGTTGAAGCCGGATGAGAACGCTACATCAGCAACAGGTAACACTGTTTCTTTCAGCAAAAGTTCAGAATTTTTTAATCTTACAGAAAGCAAAAACTGGTGAGGTGAGACTGATGTGAATGTTTTGAAAATCCTGCTGAAGTGAAACGGGCTCACATGACAATAATCAGCAATTTCGGATAGCGAAATATCACTGGTGAAATTACGAATAATATAATCTTTAGCTTTCTCAATAGTGATCAAATGGTTTTTCTTTAACCGGGTGTTGATCCGGTGATCTGGATTATAATCAGTCGCATGCCGAAGTATTTTGTCTACAACTTCCATCACCAAATTATCGATCAGCAATTTGCTCCCTGATTTTGTCAGGACGAGCTGTATAATTTGAAAATGCAGAAGTTCGGTTTCTGCGTTTGTTTTCAGTAAGGTTGAATGCAAATCATTGTCGTTTAAGAACCTAACGCTGCTGTAATGATCCAATACTTCTTGAAAGAATGCAGATTTAAAATCAAAAATGGTACACTCATCAGGAACCGTGTGCGTATGCGTGACGGTTCGTTCGTAACCGGGTTTCGTTACAAGCACACAACCGCTGTACGAATCAAGCGAGTGTCTGAAAACATTGAAAAGAAAATTTCCTTTACGCACAAAGCTGATGCAAAAAGAATTGCTGTACTCGGGCCTTGAGGTTTTGCAATCAGTGCAACGACATTTAAAATCGAGGATGCGATAGAAATCTGATTCGTATAAGGGGTTAATCAATGCATCCATGGCCATCACTTCCTTTTCTTCTTTTTAAAGCTTTCGTCCAACAAATCAGCTTCGTACAATAGTGCCCGGACTTGTTCTTCGTTGATTTCATCCAACGATTTAAAGTACATGCAGTAGACTTGCTTGCGGCCATCTGCATGTAAAAGTCCATCGTCATTGCTCATCAGGTTGCCATAGCAAAATCCGAGTGTGACCATCGGTGGCTTACCTGATGTTTCCTTTTTCTTCGGACCCCAATAAAAAGAAGCGGGCCAGATAAAGCAGATCTGCCGATGGTGCTTATAAAATGGAACGCCTAAACCGTATTTAGGTTCTTCAACAGCCTTCGGAAGGCACTCCCGAACCATGGAACGCAATTTCCGGAACATGACCAGTTCCGGTTTGGGCAGTGAAAGAATAGCCTCATCAACGGTTTTTACAGATGCCATACCCGAAACTAGTTTGGGGCAGTGACAACGGTATGACAGCAGGAAATAAATGTGAGCCCAAAATTCAAGTTTTGACCGTTTGTGTCAGTTCGGCAGGAAATACGGTTCGCACTTGATTATATTGGTCTATCGTTTAGCGTCAAATTCGCCCTTATCCGAAACCTACAAACATGAAAACCGCATTCCGTCTTTTCTGCCTTTCATTCATTCTGCTCTATCAACCCCTGTACGGACAGTCGATTCGTAAAATGTCTTTTACAGTTTCGATGGAAAATCCTGCCGAGCATCGTTTTCATGTGACGTTGACTTGCGAAGGTGTTGCGGGTGAGAATCTGAATTTCAAATTACCAGCATGGACTCCCGGCTATTACCAGCTCTTAAACTTTGCAGATAACATCGAGAACTTTACCGTAGCGGATGGAAACAACAACGATCTACCGTGGGAAAAACTAAATCGAAATACATGGCAGGTGAAAAATAATAAGGCGACATCTTTCGTGATCAAGTACGATGTAAAAACAACACGACCTTTCGTTGCCACCTGCTACCTCGATGAAGAACGTGGTTACATCATGCCGGCCGGAGTTTTTATGCACCTTGCCGAGAACCTTAAGCAACCCTCCACCATCACGATCTTGCCAAACACGTGGTCCAACGTGGCAACGGGTTTAGATTCTATAAAAAAGGGAGAACCATTCACGTACACTGCGCCTGATTTTGACGTGCTTTATGACAGTCCTATTCTGATTGGCAATCTTGAAACACTTCCATCCTTTGCTGTCAACGGAATAACCCATCGTTTCATTGGTTATAAACTTGGCGATTTTGATCGGGCGCAACTGATGAGCGACCTGCAGAAAATTGTCGAAGCAAGTGCAAAAATCATCGGTGACATTCCATATAATCATTACACGTTCATTGCCATCGGGCCAGGACGAGGTGGCATTGAACATTTGAATTCAACATCCTTTGGTTTTGATGGATCTTCTCTCAACTCACGTGAAGGCAAAATTCGAATGTTGAGTTTCTTAGCGCATGAATATTTTCATCATTACAACGTAAAACGCATCCGGCCAGTTGAATTGGGCCCTTTTGATTACGATAAAGGCAGTCGCACCAACTCGCTGTGGGTTTCGGAAGGCCTTTCGGTTTACTATGAATACATTGTGCTAATGCGCGCAGGTCTTATTACGCAGGAAGAACTACTTGAGTTGTTGCGAAAAAATATGATTGCCTTCGAGAATAAACCCGGTCGCCTTTTTCAAACATTGGCGCAATCTAGTTACGAAACATGGTCTGACGGTCCTTTTGGCCGCACCAACGATGACATTAATAAAACAATTTCCTATTACGATAAGGGGCCGGTCGTGGGCATGCTCCTCGATTTTGCAATTCAACATGAGACGGGCAACAAAAAATCATTAGACGATGTGATGCGCTCATTGTACACAGAATATTATCAAAAGAAAAAGCGCGGCTTCACAGAAGATGAATTAAAAGATATGATTGAGCGAACTGCCGGAAAGACGTTGCCCGAAATTTTTGAATACATCTATTCAACAAAGCCACTTAATTATCCGAAGTATCTTTCATACGCTGGCCTTGCAGTTGATACCTCGCTCCACGAACTGCCAGGATCATACATTGGGCTTTCAACCCGGCAACGAAACGATTCAGTGTTTGTATCTGCTGTGGATTGGGAATCGCCAGCCATGAAAGCCGGATTGCGCAATCGGGAAGTGATTACTGAAGTGGAAGGGCAACCAGCGACACCCGCCCTGCTTTCTGAAACATTAAGTGCTAAAAAGCCTGGTGAAAAAATTAACCTGATGGTTATTCAAAACAATGTTCCCGTAAAGCTGGAACTTGCTATCACCACAAAACGAGAGCGTAGTTTCGGTATGAAACCAGTCGCCAAGCCCGACCCGATCCAGAAGTCGATTCTCGACAAATGGTGTAATGACAAAGGCGTATCCATCAAAAAAAAGTGATGCAAATTTTGTAGTTGATCCAGTTGAAAATTTAGCACCTTTGCATCGGTAATTACTCACATGTCCGATCGTTACAATCAACGCGGGGTTTCCGCCAGTAAAGAAGATGTGCACGAAGCCATCCGTAAGCTCGATAAAGGGTTGTACCCGAAAGCTTTTTGCAAAATTGTAGAGGATTATCTCGGTGGCGACCCTAATTATTGCTCCGTGATGCATGCTGATGGTGCCGGCACCAAATCATCATTGGCTTACATCTATTGGAAGGAAACTGGCGATCTTTCAGTATGGAGAGGCATCGCGCAAGACGCCATCATTATGAACATTGATGACTTGTTATGTGTGGGTGCTACCGATAATATTATTCTCTCTTCAACAATCGGTCGAAACAAAAATCTTGTTCCTGGCGAAGTTATTTCTGCCATCATCAATGGTACGGAAGAAGTGTTGGAGATGCTCCGTCATTACGGATTAAACATTTATAGCACCGGTGGCGAAACTGCTGACGTAGGGGATTTGGTTCGTACAATTATTGTGGATAGCACCGTAACCGCTCGCATGAGAAGAATTGATGTTATCGACAATGCAAACATTCAGGCGGGGGATATAATTATTGGATTGGCTTCTTTCGGAAAAGCAACGTATGAAGATTCCTATAACGGGGGGATGGGCAGCAACGGACTTACATCTGCGCGGCACGATGTGTTCGCGAAAGATTACGCAAAAAAATACCCGGAGTCATTTGATCCGGCTGTTTTCTCCGATTTAGTTTATTCCGGAAAGTATAAGGTAACTGATTCTATACCTGGTGTAGATGTCAACGTTGGAAAATTGGTTTTGTCTCCTACAAGAACGTATGCTCCGATTCTGATGGAGGTTTTTAAAAAACTTCGTCCACAAATACACGGTTTGGTACACTGCAGTGGTGGTGCGCAAACGAAAGTGCTGCATTTTGTAGATGACCTTCATATTATAAAAGACAACCTATTTGAAACCCCTCCTCTTTTTAAGTTGATTCAGGAATGCAGCGGCACAGATTGGAAGGAAATGTATAAGGTTTTCAACATGGGCCACCGCATGGAAGTTTATCTGAGCGAAAAGCATGCGCAGCAGGTGATCGATATTTCAAAGCAATTCGATGTGGATGCGAAGGTTGTTGGAAGAGTTGAAGCCTCAAGCAAGAAACAGGTGACAATTAAAAGTCAACACGGGGAGTTTGTATACTAACCCCTCCAACTCACCCAATTACTTTCGTACGAACTTCACAGCGTGTGCTACCCTCTCTTCCAGGAAGAAGAGGGGTGATATAATTTATCAAGTCCAGATTCGATTGGATGGGGTGAGTTGGACGTGGTTAGAGTGGTTGTGATTAAACAAAAAAACTTCCCCACGTTATCGCGATGAGCGAAACCAACAGCAGCATTGTAAAAAATGCATAAGATGCAGGTCTCTTTCCATTGGTTAAAAACATTCTAATCGCAAAAACAAGCAGTACGGGTGCTGATATAATCATTGGAATGGTAAGGATTTCCTGAAACACCCTGATCGCAGTGTATTCAAGCTTGAGCACATAAGCATTCAAAAAAAGAAATCCGAAATAAGTAATCAGGGCCAGACTCAGGATAAAAATTCTGACCTCATTCTTATTCGTTGTTTGCGCTACACTCATATCCTACAGGTTTGATGATTACTTTTCGGGTTCCTGAAGCAGCAACTCTTTAATGTATTTAACGGGAACGCTTCCATAACTCAAAAAGTTCGCATGAAAGTCCTTGAGTTTAAAGTTGTCGCCCTCCTTCGCTTTTAGCTCTTCACGCAGATCATAAATTTCCGTAAAGCCGGTAAAGTAGGAACACAGCTGAACAGAAGTAAGCGACACACGTCTCCATTTTCCTTTTGCTTCCGCTTCCTGTTGAAACGCCTCATTTATCAGCAAGTTCAGTGCCGCTGCTTCGCTCATATCTTTAGTATGAACGCTAATGTCCAGAATCGTATTGCAAACGGTTCTTAAATTCCACTTGTAATACATGAGCCACATTTCAGGTTCATTGTTTCCATACCCACTTTCAAGCATTGCGAGTTCAGAATAAACGGCCCAGCCTTCCACCATAGCCCCATTGCCTAAAATTGATTTCACCAGGCTTGGTGCCTGATTGCTGTATACCAATTGCGCATAATGGCCGGGAATGGCTTCGTGAATGTTGAGGATCTGAAGGATGTAGTAGTTATATTCACGCAGATAACTTTCTGCCTTTTTTTCATCCCAACCAGAAAGGCTTCCAACATTATAATAGGTGTTCCCTTCCTTGTCATAAGGGCCTGGTGCGGTAATAGATGCGCCCGCAACTCCTGCCATATAATCGGGTTCTTTCCGAACCACCAATGGTTTTGAAGGGTCCATGTACAACAAATCCTTTTCCTTAACAAAGGCTGCTAATTCTGGAATTTGTTTTTCAATGGCCGTCTGGAATGAATCACGATGAACATGCTTGACCGAAATTTTGTCGATCAGTTGTTTGATCATGACCAGCGTGTCGATAGGTTTTTTCTCTGTTCCAAAATATTTTGGCCACAATTGATCAGCCACTTCTCCCATTTTTTTGTGCAGGTAGTTCTTCCGGTCAACTGCCTTCTGATAAATCCCATCAACGGAATATCCCGATTGAATATCAAACTCAAATTTTTTGTCGTACAGATTTTCCCCAGACGGAAAGTTCTGGGGTTTTGATTGTCTAGATTTTTCAACCATTCCACATAATCGTTGATAGCTTTCACGGCAATGGCTGATCCATTCAGGATTTCTTGCTTTTCAGAATCTGATAAATGTGATTTCTCCAGTGCAGCTTTGAGATCAGCATCAAAAACGGAACTGCCGCCAAGATTTTGTGCAATGGCCAATTCAGTGTGCTCTTTCGTTGGATTTTTAATGTTATTTTTAGCGACATCGTAAATGGCAGGAACAAATGCCAGCCTCAACTTAAAATTTCGCAGGCGTGCATCGAGGGAATCGTAATTATTGCCAAGCATTTCAGCGAAGTATCGGGTGACGTTGTAACCCGATGGATCCCATTCGTACGATCTTTCCTCATTGATGTACCACTTGAGTGACTTCAGTTGATTTTCAATAATCCGAAAATCAGTCTTGTTATTTTTGGAAAGACCTTCCACATCAAAAGTAGCCAACTGTGCGAGCACATCATCGGCAAACTTTAACTGTCTGTCACGGTACTCCTGGTTGTTGATTGTTAAAATACTGTCATAGTGATGGTACCCTGCCGAGCTGGCCCATTCTGGATACATCTTCCATAAATTGTTAATGAAATCATCTTTAAAAGAATCAAACGCCTGGTTGGGATCCTTTTTGCTGCATGCAAATGGAAGAAGTAATACTACAAGCAGAAATAATTTTTTCATGGTCTCGTTTAATATATGGAGTCGTTGTGAATATACAAACCAAATCCCAAAAGCGAACATCAATCCATGATAGCGTACACCACTGACATACATTTGCCATCAAAATCACCGTTTGACACGCTGGTATAGTATTTGGCATGATAGCGCCAAACCTAAGTTTATGCTGAAGTATTCGCTTGTTCTCTTCATCCGCAACATCATACGGCAAAAGTTGTTTTCGTTCATCAACCTGCTGGGGCTTACGGTCAGTATCGCCAGTACCATGTTGCTGTACCTATATGTGAGCCATGAGTTCAGCTACGATAACTTTCACAAAGACGTTGACCGAATCTACAGGGTGAATCAAACTTTTATCTGGGGAGAAAATAATACCAATCAGTTTGCCTCTACCGGACCGGGTGTTGCTTATGCACTGAAAGAAGAATTGCCAGAAGTAGAATTAATCACCAGCATCCACACGCCTGGAAATTTTATCGTTTCATACGTTGCGCCCTCCAAACAGGTAATCGCGTTTGAAGAGGATCGGATTTTTGCAGCTGACTCCAATTTCTTTAAGATGTTCAACTTTCCCTTGTTAAAAGGAGACCCAGAATCTGTTTTTGATCAAGCTAACACCATCGTCATTACACAATCAACAGCTAAAAAATATTTTGGCGATGATGATCCCATCGGTAAGCTCATGCGATTCAATCAGTCGGGAAATGAAGAACAAAAAACGTACGAAGTAACGGGTGTTGTCGCAGATACACCTGACAACTCCTACATCGAATTTGATATGCTCATTTCGATGAAGGGTTTCCCGGCTGTTTTGCGTACCTGGAGTTGGGTATGGACACAATTGGAAACCTATGTGCGTCTCGATCCGCGGGCGAACATCGCACACGTGAGGGAAAAGCTTTCGAAAATTCCTGAAAAGCATACTGCTGCTACACTTCGAAACGCTTTTAACACTACGTGGGAAGAATACATCAAATCGGGAAAAAAGTGGGAATTGTTTTTACAACCGATGACCAGCATTCACCTGCCGGAAGGAACGGTGATGAACAGATTAAACGATGCGGGAAATATAACCGTGATCTATTCATTCATCGGGGCTGCCATTTTTATCACCCTGTTGTCGTGTATCAACTTCATGAATCTGTCGACCGCTCAATTTACGCGCAGATTAAAAGAAGCGAGTGTTCGTAAAATTCTTGGACAAGGAAAGAGGCAACTGAGTTTAAGCTATTTTCTGGAAGCTGTTGCTTTTTGTTTGATCGCATTGGTGGCAGCAATTGGGCTTACACAATTGTTGTTGCCGTCTTTTAATTGGGTGACCGAAAAATCATTGCACCTTAATTTATTTTCCGACATGAATTTGCTGGCCGGATTGGGTTTGCTCGTGTTACTGATGGCCATACTTTCGGGAAGTTATCCCGCAATATTTCTGAGTTCCTTTCACCCGGTAGAAGCCATCAAGGGAAAAGTTCGTATTGGCAATGATGGGAAAACATTTCGAAATGGCTTAGTTGTTTTTCAGTTCTGTGTATCGATTGTGCTAATCATTTGCACCGCCATTGTATTCCAGCAGCTCAAATTTGTTTCTGAGAAAGAAATTGGCTTCGATCGCGAAAATCTGTTGGTGATCAATCATGCCGGTGTTGTAAAAAATGGTGAAAGCATCACCAACGAAGTGCTTGCGTTGCCGGGAGTTACCAATTCAACACTATGCGCATCTGTTCCTCCACGATTGTGGAATGGAGACTCGTTCGGCATAAAAGAAAAAAGCGATCTGCGCTTGAACATCAACTTCACGAATGCCGATGAGCAATACATTCCCACCCTCGATATTCACCTGAAGCTGGGTAGAAACTTTTCAAAAGATAATGCAGTCGATGCCAGCGCAGTGGTTGTCAATGAAGCACTCCTCAAAAAAATCGGGTGGCCTGATGATGAATCGGTGCTGGGAAAAATAATCACGTATGAAAACAATGAATACACCATCATTGGTGTGGTTTCCGATTTCAACTACTGGTCGTTGATCAATCCTATCGAACCAATGGCCATCTTCCATATCAAAACACTCGAATATTTCTATTCTAATGAAAAGCAACTGGTCTTGCGCGTAGAGTCACTTAGTGAAGAGTCTTGGGAAAAAACTATTGCCAGTATCCAAACTATCTGGAAGAAACATGCAGGTGATACACCTTTCGATTATTATTTCGTTGATCAGGCCTTTGCAGAAGCTTTCAAGAGTCAACAACAATTTGGAAAAGTGCTAACTGTAATGGCAAGCTTAGCGATCATGATTGCAGCGTTGGGATTATTGGGAATGATCATCTACGCACTCGAACAGCGCACCAAGGAGATTGGCATTCGAAAGGTTTCAGGCGCATCTGTGTGGGATATTTTGAAATTGATTTCGCAGGGTTACACTAAATTAATCCTGGTTGCCTTTGTGCTGGGAGCTCCGTTCTCGTACTGGCTGATGCAAAAATGGCTAAGCGACTTCGCGTATAGAATTACACCTTCGCTCTGGATTTTTGCCTTGACCGGATTCTGTACGCTGCTGGTGGCGATACTGATCACAAGCTATCATTCGGTGAAAGCTGCACTAACCAATCCGGTTGATGTGTTGAAGGACGAATAAAATGTCGGACAGAGGATTCCAACAAGTCATCGCGAACAGCATGTGCGTTGGGGTTGTGCGTGATCCACGATCCCGTTCTATAGGATGGGGATCGCGGATCACCGCACGGTCGTCCCGCGTGCAGTCCGCGATGACCTGCTAAGTTGGAGGTGAGCTGATTTGGGAAGCTATTTAAATCATTTAGATTTGAAAAAACACTTCCCATGATTGATCTGCGCTTCGGCTTTTTATTCCCCTGGCACATGAGGTTGGTTTCGCTATTTACCCTGGTGGTGGCATTTGCCGTTCCTTCGCTCATTGGCGCAATTGCTTTGTTCCTGGCCAGCGTTTTCGTATTGGTATCTTCCGAAGGTACAGAAGTAAACGTAGCAAATAGTACGTTTCGCGAATACACCTCGTACGTGTTCTTAAAATCCGGAAAATTCAATCGCCTCCCGTCCGTTGAAAAAATATTCATCACTAAAGGCAAAGAAAGTCAGACGATGTACTCGCCCCATGGCATTCAATCAACGACCATTGAACATGGGGTTCATAACGCCTATCTAAAATTTTCAACGGGCGAAAAAATACACCTGTTGCGAGCGGCCAACAAGAAAGGACTCATCAAAAAACTCATTCCCTTGAGTGAAGCTCTCAAGACGGATATTGTTGATCATAGTTAAACATCTATAGATACATTATGCATCCCTTCAAGCACAAGACTCCCATTCAACTCCGCTTTAAAGATGGAGATGTAATGGGCCACGTTAACAATGCAAACCATCTTACATACATTGAGCTTGCGCGTCTGAAATATTTTGAAGAAGTAGTAGGATCAGATGCCAGCTGGAGTCAGCAGCAGGGAATTATTCTGGCTCATGTTTCTATCGATTATAAGATGCCACTGTTTATTAAAGACAACGTGTTTGTTTACACACGCTGCTCCAAGCTTGGCAAGAAGAGTATCGAACTCAGCTGGGTAATCGTTCGGGAGAAATCAGGAACAGAAGAAATTATTGCCCAGGGAATTGCCGTATTGGTGTGCTACGACTACACCGAAAACAAAACAGTTGAAGTGCCGCTAATTCAAAAAGAGAAAATCATGACTTTTGAGGGTCTCCCGCATTCCTGAATCTAAACATTCAACCGAAACCATTCTTCAGCACCGTTAGCGGTTTTCTCTATCCTCACTTTCTTCTCTAACTTCTTCTGTGCGTTCCGAATCGCAGATGTGACAAAGCTGTGACCAATCACCTCGTCTTCCTTCATACCTAATTTTTTCATCGTATCAATTAATTTTTCTCCTCCGAAATGCTGGAACAAGGGCTCATCAAGGGACGAAGTGACAGGGATTTCTTTAAGGTTTAGGTTTGTAAATAGTTCTTGC
>DASTYM010000441.1:0-10728 GCA_035764995.1 Cyclobacteriaceae bacterium
TAGCGCTGGTTATTCAGAGTACCAATGGTATGATCAAAACAATACGCTTCTTGGTACAACAACCCAGAATTATCTTACTGTATCAACGACTTTGGTTTCATCATATAAAGTAAAAGGAAAAGATAGTTGGGGATGTTGGAGCGGAATGTCTCCGGCTGGAACCATAACTGTCATGCAGGGTCAAGGCCCTGTTGTTTCTCAACAAGGGAGTTGTTATTCCACCACGATGAGCGTTAACTATCCGCTGGAAGGGTCAGGTGTATATGAGATTGAATGGTTTACTGTTGCATCAGGTGGTACTCGGGTATATTATCAATCGCTCACCGTCCCAGGAGAGGTGGCTACTTACACAACCTCCGGTGGTACTTATTGGGTTGATGTGTATGATGTTGGAAATAGCTGCAGGTCTCCGCGAACGCAAGTTGTTGTTTCAGATCCCACGCCTCGATACGTCTCAGGGCAGGGGCAATCTTGCGAATATGGCACGGCACAGATCCAGGCACAGGGCACCAATGTTTCCAGCTTCGAACTTTTTCAATTGATTGGAGGGGTTTATAATTCTATTGACGTCAATACTACCGGTACATTTACCATAACAAATTTTACGTCCAATGATCCCAATTATGTGTCAACATACTACCTGAAAGGTGCAGGCGGTGGTTGTGCAACACAGGGATACACACAAGTGGGTATCAATGTAATCCGCCCTGCGATGCCAACAGTAACAGGGAATTTCAATCCGTGTTATAATACGAGTACAACGCTTACCGCCAGCGGAGGGAGTGAGGGAAATTATAGATGGTATCTGAATTCAAGCCCAACACCGATAGCAGGACAAAATGGATCACAACTATCTACAGGAAACCTGACTGTATCGACTACTTATTATGTTTCTTATATGGTGCCGGGCCCTCTTGGACAATGCGAGAGCCCAAGAAAACAAGTGATCATCAGTCCCACAGCATTGCCATCTATAACCGGCTTCACTGTTTCACCTGGTAACATGTTTTATGGAACGGTTTCTCCAATGTTGACACTTTCAAATACCGGCAGCGTTGGCACAGTGATTTACGAATCATCTGTTGATGGCACAAATTGGAGCCCGACACCACTGAGCTTTACGGTTAATCAACCTTCGACACAAATACGCGCAACTGCTACAAATGGGAATTGCATGCCAACTCAAGCGGCTCTTGTTGTCTCACTTTTCCCAGCCCCTGTTATCTCCGTGCAGGAAGGGGTTAACTATCTGACCTATGGAAGTACGCTTCATCTTTCTACGCAAATAACTTATGCGGTAACGCAATGGTTGAAGGACGGTATCAATATCGTAGGAGCTAATGGAACAACATTGGCCGTAACCGAACCTGGTATTTATACAGCTAAAGTAAAAGGTTCTTTATCTGCTCCCGATGCTACTACAAATGTCACGATCCTTCGCAATTCTGTTGAGGCACAAAACCTCAATTATATCAGTACAATTACTCTTCTCAAAGGAGGGCAGGACCCTTCGCAGTTAGAGGACATTGATCCTGTAAACTTTACACAATCAACAACCTATTATGATGGGCTCGGACGTCCAATGCAAAATGTGGCCACCCAGGGATCTCCCACAGGACTTGACATAATTCAGCCCATTGTCTATGATATGTTTGGGCGTGAGTCTAAAAAATATCTTCCTTTTACTTCGGGGAACACAGGATGGTATAAGCCTCACAGTGAAATAATCGATGCAGCCGGTAACTATATTGGGATCGCTCAGTCATTTTATTCAACCCCTTCCGATAATGTTGCAGATGATGCTAAACCTTATGCTGAAGTGGTCTTTGAGCTTTCTCCACTTAACCGTGTTCTTAAACAAGGAGCGCCTGGCACAACTTGGCAGCCAAACTCAGATCCTAACAGCATCAATGATAACACCGTTAAAAAACGTTATCAGACAAATACCACAGATGAAGTCTTATTAGTCACCTACAATAGTCAGACTGGCCTTGTTAATTGCAAAGATGGCAGTGGGTTTATCTATTATGACCCTGTATCACTTTACAAAAGCCTTACTTATGATGAACACAATCACGAAGTAATTGAATTCATCGATAAAGAAGGCCGAACAATTTTGAAGCGGGTTGAAGCGGGTATCAATCAATCAACCGAACTGAAAGAGTACGCAGATACGTATTATGTTTTTGATGATCTCGGCAATCTGGCAGTCGTCTTACCGCCTGAAGCTGTAAAAGAAATTCTTACCCAACCCTGAGCTGACCTGTTATGAAAATATTTACAAAGCATTATTTTATTCTGTTATTTATCACGATTGGATCACTCCAAACTACACTTTCTCAACCTGGGGGCGGAGGACCTCCGGGGGATCCTCCAGACCCGGATATCATTTATGCTAACTGGATCAACCCTTCGGCCAACGTAACTATTAATGCGGATAATTCGCTTACTAAGTCTGGTGCTACAGGCTGGAATGCAGGTGCAAGTTCATCCAACAGGATTGCAGCAGGGAGCACAGGTTGGATGGAATTTACAGCTGGCGGTTATAATTACTATATGGTGGGACTTGCCCGGTCTGACATGGATTACAACTACGGCTACATTAACTATTCGTTTTTTCTAAACCAGCCGAATAGCGTTAACATATATGAGTCAGGGGCAAACAGAGGCAGTTTTGGAACCTGGGTAGCCGGTGATGTCTTTCGGATTGAAAAAACAATGGACAGCGTGAAGTACTTTAAGAATGGTGCTCTTTTACGAAAGGTAGCTGCAAATGCTGCAAACAGTTACATCGTTGATGCGTCCATTGCAAGTTCTTCCTTACCAGCAGTCCGCATGTCAGTAGATGCATCGGTCATCATTAAACCCACAGTAACATCTGTTAATTCAAATGGACAGAACGGTGCCATAAGTCTCACTGTAGTTGGCGGTACCGCACCTTATACCTATTTATGGAGTAGTGGTGAGACGACTGCGAACATTTCAGGAAAACCTAAAGGTCAATACCAGGTAACGGTTACCGATGCCGTGGGGCGAACCAGCCAACGCTCCATTTATCTCGGGTACAAAGTAGACTGGATGAATGTTTCATCGAATGTGACCGTTAATGCCGATAACTCCGTAACCCGAACGGTCTCAGGCGGATGGAATGGCGGAGCAAACTCATCCAACTTACTGAAGGCTAATACGACTGGAAAGATTCAATTTACGATCGATCCGGCTAACATGAACCATTCCTATATGGTAGGGTTGAGTACAGCAGAGGTTGATTATAATTACACAGGCATATCAGCAGCCCTCTATGTAAGTGGCACTCAATTAGCCATTTATGAAACTGGCGCATACATTGGAACCTTTGGCATCTGGAATGAAGGAGATGTCATAAGTCTTGAAAGGACATTGGACAGTATTAAATATTACCGTAACAATGTATTGCTCCGAAAATCAGCATTTTCCAGTAAATACAATTTTATTGTTGATGCATCCATCAATAGTGGTAAGCTGCCGCAGATACAGGCATCATTTGATGTTTCTTTAAATTTGAGTGCAGCCCTTACCCACGTAAATGCCAGCGGTCAAAATGGTGGCATTACGATAACACCTGTTGGGGGCAAGGCTCCTTTTACTTACTCCTGGAGCAGTGGAGAAACAACAACCAGCATCTCCAATAAGGCGGCTGGAAATTATTCTGTAACCGCAACAGATTCAGAAGGCCGAACCTGCCAGCACACCTATTATATAGGCTACAAGACTGAGTGGACAGACATTACCACATCTGCTGTTTCGTTGCAGGCTGATAATTCATTTGCAAAAAAAGGTATTTCAGGTACCTGGGACGGTGGAGCAGCCAGCGGTAATTTTATTCCGCAAGGCAGTGACGGGTTTGTTGAATATGTTGTCAACAATCCGGGATCAGGTCGTCATGAAATAGGCTTGTCAATGATCAACCGGGACGTAAGCTATGTCACGATTCAATTCGGATTTCAAATCTACACCCTCAATCAGATTTCCATTTATGAGAATAATACATTTGTAAGCCTCATTGAAAGCGCCCTGGTTGGAGACGTTCTTCGCATTGCTAAAGAAGGTGCTGCCATTAAGTATTATCGTAATGGTGTTCTGTTACGCACTGTGACTATCCCGATAGACCGAGGTTATCGGGCTGATCTCTCATCTTTCAGCGGGACAACACCAGTAGTATTATGCTCAGTTGATACAAAACCTGAATTGAGCCCGACATTTCAAACCCTTGATAACAACGGAGAGAATGGTTCGATAGCTCTGTCTATTTCCGGTGGCACACAACCATACCAGGTGAACTGGTCAAACGGTGAAACCGGCACCACGCTTGCCAATAAACCAAAGGGCTCTTACACAGTACAGGTAACAGATGCAGCAGGAAGAACGGCCGCAAGAACTTATGCCGTGGGTTACCGTGTAGAGTGGACAAAGCTGCAGGGCACCGTTCAGCGTCAGAGTGATAATTCGATCACCAAAACAGGCAGCGTAGGATGGAGCGGAGGAGCATCATCACGCAATAAGCTATTAGGCAGTGAAGATGGGTCCATCGAATTTGTAACTGGCATCGATGAATCATATTATGAGATCGGGCTTTCCAGAACTGATGCCAATGTGAGTAATACATCAATTGAATATGGTGTTGTTCTATCCTCTTCAGTAGGCCTTCTCCCTGGAGAGGCCGTTGTCCACAAGTCAGGCGTACTTCAGTATTCCACTAGCTATTCGAAAGGCGATGTATTCCGCATCAGCAAAGAAGGATCATTGATAAAATTTTATCGCAATGGCCAGCTATTTCATTCGCTCACAAACGCCAACCCGACTGCTGATTATATTGTTGATGCTTCTATTTACCAGGGCAAACTCCCATCAGTTACCGGAAGCTTCAGCAAGCAAGTTGTAAGTGTGGATGAAAAGATTCTCAACAACTGGGCTTTTCAATATAAATACGATGGCCGCAAGCGGGTGATTGCTGAGAAAGTACCGGGAGCAGATTGGGTGTACAAGGTGTACGACAACCGCGATCGCCTGGTCATGACACAAGACGGCAACCAACGGGCAGTCAACCAGTGGATGTTCACCAAATATGATGCATTGAACAGACCTGTTCTGACCGGTCTTTGGGACACGACTGCTTATATAACCCGTGATGAACTGCAACAGGTCGTAAATACATTTTATCAAAAACCGAATGTAAAATTTTATGAGGAAGCAGGGACGGTAGTTCACAACTATACCAATAAATCTTACCCTGTGGTCACCGACCCGAACAAGTACCTGACGGCTACGTACTATGATGACTACAGTGTTGTTACAGCCTGGGCTGATCCGAAATTCAATTACAAGTCAGGTGAGCTTACAGGACAGGAACCATCAGCATTCGCAAGTGTAAAAGGTCAGGTGGTTGCTGCTAAGACCAAAGTACTGAACAAAAATACCTGGTTGCGTTCAGTGAATTATTACGATGACCATTACCGCGTTATTCAGCAGATCGGTGAAAATCATGCGAGTGGAGCGGCAATCGTCACTAACTGTTATGATTTTGTCGGAAAAGTGAAGGCAACCAAGACCAGCTATGAAAACGGGAAACCTATTGAATGGATTAATAAGATAAGTGTAGTTGTTAATGATACGGAACTGAAGTCAACGGGGCCCGTTTGGGCATCCGGAGCAGCATCATCGCAGATTTTACCTGCCGGCCAGGATGGCTGGATCGAGTTTAAAGTTACAGACTTGTATCTCTACATGGTGGGGTTAGCCGATACTGACCCCAATGCAAGTTATCAAACCATTGATTATGCATTGTATGTGGCAGGAGGTTCTCTGTACGTTTATGAAAACAATGTAAATCGAGGTACCGTGTCAACAGTAAGCCCGGGAGATGCATTGGGCATTGAGCGTAAAGGAACAACGATCTATTACAAGAAAAATGGAACAGTTGTGTACACATCCGCAGTGGCATCATCAACACTGCTGATGGTGGACGTTTCTTTCAACACACTTGGTGCAAATTTCCGTGATGGGCGTGTGTCAGCAAACTTCGGCAGCAACCCCAGCGATCTGTTAAAGTTTGCGAAACGTTTTGAATATGACCACGCAGGCAGATTGTTAAAGACATATCACCGAGTAAATGACAACACAGAGTTGTTATTAAGTGAGAATGAGTATAATGAACTCGGTCAGCTTGTAACAAAAAAACTTCACAGTCAAGACAACGGGGCAACTTTTAAGCAGCAGGTTGACCACCGGTACAACATTCGTGGATGGCTTACGCGGATCAATAACTCAGATTTAAATATCAATGAGGGAGGCCCGCGGGATTATTTTGGTATGGACCTGGCCTACGAAAACGACATGGGCATTGGTGGAACGCAACTTCGATATAACGGCAACATCAGTGCTATGAAATGGAGTACTATGGGCTTGAGCGATAAGCCTGAACAGGGCTACCTGTTTACATACGATGCCATGAACAGGTTGAAATCGGCAACACACCGCGAGAAGACAACCGCCTGGAATGCTTCACTTTCTTTCCATGAGGAAGGCATCAGCTATGATTTGAATGGAAACATTCAGGCGCTTACAAGAACCGGGGCTAATGGAAGCGAAATGGATGAGCTTGCATATTCCTACGGAACAGGCCTGCAGCGTTCCAACAAACTTCTGAAAGTGAACGATGCAGACTCAGCAACAGAAGGCTTTAAGAATGGTACGAATACTACCGATGATTACACGTATGATGACAATGGCAACATGACGATAGATGCAAACAAGGACATCATCAGCATTAAATACAATCATCTGAATCTTCCCGCAGAGGTTAATAAGACTAACGGGGATAAAGTAGTTTATACCTATGATGCCACAGGAAGAAAGCTCAGGCAGGAAGTATTTGAATCAGGCAAGGGTTATCCAACTAAAACCACTGATTACATAGGAGAGTGCGTGTATGAAAACACTAAACTTCAGCTTGTTCAAACAGACGAAGGACGCCTAATGCCTCCTGCGTTAGTACAAACAACACAAGCATGGAGCTACTCATTGGACGGAAATGTACAGGATGGAGGTCCCAACGCATTGCACGGCACAGTTCTGGGTGGAGCTACATTGGCCAACGACAGACTGAACCAAGCGGGAGCACTTCAATTAGATGGTACAGATGATTATGCCCAAATTCCGAATCATGCAAGCCTGGATTTTCAAAAGCAGAATTTCACCGTTTCTTTCTGGGTTAAGAAACTTGCTGGCAGTAGTAACTGGGATAATTCTGCAGGAGTAGGCAAATGGAACACAGGCAGCTCTCCGGGTACGAATAGCTGGAACGTATCCCTGGGAGGAAGTGCCAACTCAAACGTCCCTGCTTTTTCAATTGAGGTTGGAAATACATCCTATACCGTTAATGCTGTAACGTCTCTCAGCATAGGTCAATGGTACCACCTCAGCGCTCAGAGAGTTAAAGACCGGCTCAAAATATATGTTAATGGAATACTGGAAGGAGAGGTGTTAATACCAATATCTGATGTGAAAGTGAATACAACCACGCTTCCTGTCAATATCGGCCGACTGGGATCAGGCTATTATACCTATGCAGTTTTTGATGAGTTGCAGATATCTTCGGAAAAGGAAAGTGTTGAGATTACAAACGAATATCAATATCACCTCAAAGATCATCTCGGGAATGTTCGTTTGACGTTCACTACCAAACCCGAAGAAGAAGTTTCTGTAGCAACACTTGAACCAATCAATGTATCAAATGAGCAGACCGAGTTCATTTACTACGATGAGGCCGTGAAAATAAATTCACCGCTTTTTGATCACACAAATAATGGAGCAACAGCTTATTCAACACGTTTAACAGGAGGAACTACTAATGAGAAATATGGTCTCGCAAAATCAATCAGCGTGATGCCGGGTGATACCCTCAATATTGAAGTGTTTGCAAAATACGTAGATACCAACAGCGCCAACTGGACAACCGCGCTGAATAGCCTGATGACCTCTATTGCCAATGGCTCAGCCCCTGCAGGAACTTTTGTAGACGGTGGCGCAGCCGGGAGCATAGGCTCGCAAACCTTTCCGTACATTGGTACCCTTACGCGGAGCAACGACAATGGCACCGGCCCAAAAGGTTATTTGAATTACGTATTGTTCGACAGAAACTTTGTGTACAAAACAGGAGGGTTCCAGCGAATTTCAAGTGCACCTAAAGAAACCGGCAACGATGTAGCGCACGAACGTCTGGCATTCGATAATTTAGTAATAACTGAGCCCGGTTATATTTATATTTATCTTAGCAATGAAAACGAAACGCCTGTGGAAGTTTACTTTGACGATTTTAGGGTAGAGCACATTAAGTCTCCGGTTATACAAACGGATGATTATTATCCATTCGGTGGCGAATTCAATAGTTACTCCAGAGAAAACTCTATTGAAAATCATTTCAAATACCAATCAAAAGAATTGATTACAGAGCTTGACTTGGAACAGTATGATTTTCATGCGAGACGATACGATCCATGGACCGTACGAACAACAACACAAGACCCGTTGGCGGAGAAATTTTACGATCTAAGTCCGTACAGTTGGGTTGCAGGCAACCCGATGCGTTATGTAGACCCTACGGGAATGGAATTTACTGATGCGGCTATGAAGTGGATTAACCAATTAGTAAGGGAAATCAACAGAATGCAGCAGTCGAACTCAACCACCATGGCGAAGCTACAGGATAAGATAAATGCGGGTGGTCTTTCAGATAGAAAAGTTGAACGGTTAAACAACCGTATAGACAGGCTTCAAAGCCAGAATACAAAACTTGAAGTAACTAGGGGAGAGATATTTACAATGGGAGCTTCAAGTCAGGTGTACAACGTGGTTGAGAGCTCATTACTAAATGAACCTGGAGCGGTTCACGGAACAGGAACGAATGTAGCTGCAACATCTTTTAATTATAACACAGGCGCAGTAGATATTACAATCTCATCAGGATCTGGCGTTGGCCAGTTTGCGCATGAATTAAAGCATGGTTATCAGTTTGAAACTGGAGAAATTAGTTTAGGTTCCATTGGTGGACTTGGCTCGTCATTCTTGTTAGATAAACATGATGAAGTGGCTGGATATCAACAGCAAGCACTTTTTGGGAGTAGAGAGTCAGGAGCAAGTGGGATTAGTTCCTTACCAGAAAGATATAGTAGTTTACCGGTAGGCCCGGTGGATATAAATAGTTTTAACTATCAGGGGAAGCCACTGAATCAGATGAACCAATATGAATTATATCAATTGTCCAAATTAAAGAAACAGGCATTCAGGTTTAACGGAACAACTTACTATAAGTAGATGAAGAATATTTTGACTTTAATTTTATCAACAATTTGCTTTTTTGGTTTTGGGCAAACACGATTTGAACTTTATAG
This sequence comes from Cyclobacteriaceae bacterium, assembly GCA_035764995.1. Classification (GTDB taxonomy): domain Bacteria; phylum Bacteroidota; class Bacteroidia; order Cytophagales; family Cyclobacteriaceae; genus UBA2336. The sequence continues at coordinate 9,429 of DASTYM010000441.1, forward strand.
TTATGACCCCTGCTCAAAAGAGGTCAAAGCAATTAAATTTTTTGGATTAAAAAAGGAAGGTATTGCTCTCAGCCGACAAGACACTTCCGGTATTCTTTTATTAAGAGATACAGGTGTTTATGTATTATCATACGTGATTGACGATATTGATAGCACTCAACTTGGTAAAAAGTATCATATAAAATCTGTTAAAAATTTTAGCGATACCCTTCGTCTTTTGAGTATTAAACAATGTCTTGAACCTATATCACATCCGAATTTCGTTGGATATTGTTGTTGTGATGAAAAGTGCGAGGGCAAGCAGGTTGATTATTACCAAAATGGTTTTAAACGCATAGAGGGTAATTTTAAAAAAGGGAAACCAGTAGGTGAATTAATTTTCTATCACCCCAATGGGGAGATCAGTGAGGTTCATAAGTACAATAAAAAAAGTAAGCTTGTAAAGAAGAGCAAACCAAAAGACAATCTGTTTTTCAAAGAATGAAGAGATGCCGTGCGTATATTTGAAGACTTATTTTTGGAATCAACTTCTTCTTTTTTTCGAACGCCTACAATAAAACGTTACGACACAGAATTTCCGAAAGGGTTAAGAATCTTCTGAAAAAAATTACAGAAAAAAATAAGCAGGTTGTGATTTGATGTCTTTTTATAAGAATTTATTCTATTTACTTTTTAGTTTTTTGAAGTCATTCGAAGGTGGTTTTTCCTATCAGTCTAATGACACTAGGGCTTTAGAGGTGGTGATGTTTATTTCGTTTCTTGAGTTGTTTAATTTAATGTCCCTTTTTCCTTCAACGATTGTAGGGAAGGTGATTATTATTCCACTCTTGTTCATATTTGGGGTGAATTATCTAGCCTTCTATTATCGGGGGAGATATAAGAAGGTGGTAGAATCTTTTCAACTAATGAAGGTGTCTGGAATTTATCGGGGGATTGTCATTTTGTATTTAGTGGCTACCATTGTAGTTTTTTGGGTAACTCGTTAAAGAGTATTTGATAAGAAGACAAGATAGGGACCTTTGCTGACACAGGTGAACTGCGCACAGGCCAACGTACAACACTTGCGCCAGGGGTCGTAATTACTTAATTCAACCATGACTAGACGAAGTTGTTTCCAATCCATAGTCCAAAGGGATTAGGGAAATAAGTCTAAACTAAAATAAGTCTAAAACTATTTGTAAGCCTTTAAACCAGCCCTAAATACTTACATCCTCCCCATTAACACCCTGATTCTTTATTACTTTTAAGCCGCTTGAAAAAACTCCTAATCATATTATCTATAGCCGCCCACTCGGCCTTT
>DASTYM010000442.1:0-4329 GCA_035764995.1 Cyclobacteriaceae bacterium
AGTGGACAAAGAATTATATTGATGATGTTTGCGATCCAAAGTACCCGCATCGCAATGGCCGCATCGCCTGCACCACGGAAGATCGCGTTAATGACGAACAACAACACGATCACTACGTTGCCTCCAAGCATCCATCGTGTAAACCGATATCCATGTTCAATACTCCAGGCATCAGCTCCCATGATGGTGAGTAAATCTTTAGCAAAGAAAATTCCTGCAATTGAAAATGGAATGGAACACAATATTGCGAGAAAAATGGATTGTATTGCCGCAACACCTGCCTCGCCCGTGTTCTTCTCTCCTACTCTTCTGGCTATAATTGCAGTAACTGCCATGGCAAGTCCCATCGCTAGCGAATACAATAAAAATAAGTATGTTTCTGTGAGCCCTACGGTAGCAACCGCTGACGGTCCAAGCTTGCCAACAAAAAATATGTCAACAACTGCGAAGGTTGATTCCATGACCAACTCCAACATCATGGGGACAGCTAGAAGGAAAATTGCCCTTCTCAAGCCAATCTTAGTGTAGTCAGCTTCTGTTCCACGTATAGCATCTTTAAGCGCCTGCCAGTTGGATTGAGCGGGTACAACTATGTTTGTGTCCGGGTTAAATGTTTCCTGCATCATTTCGTTGGTTAGAAGTTACTTAAATTAAATGGCTCCTGGTGACAACCCTCTGTCAGCAAGAATAAATCAAATTCTTAATACCTATACAAACGTAACATGCAAGCTTAAATTAAATGCGGGTGGATACGACATTGTTGGGGGTGATTGCGACATTAAATCCCAATAGCTTAAGTTTATTCTCTCACTTTTGGCAGACCTTCCCGAACACAATAAGCCGAACAACAAATCAGGTTTTATTGCTGGATTAGGTTGTAATTCGACTTCTGAAGTTGAATCTGAGCCCCATTCGTTTGGGATTATTTTTTGATAACTTGCGCCCTAAATTTTTAATCAAAAAGAATGAAAATTAGCCCAACAGGCTTTGCTGATCTTTATGTTTTGGAGCCTACTGTATATACCGACCCGAGAGGCTTCTTTTTTGAATCGTATAATTCGGAGACCATGCAAAACCTGGGTATCAATATTGATTTTGTCCAGGATAACCAATCATTTTCTAAAAGAGGTGTATTGCGTGGTTTGCATTTTCAGAAGAACCCCCATGCACAGACAAAATTGGTAAGTGTTCTTGCAGGTAAAATATTGGATGTAGTTGTTGATCTGCGGAAAGGTCAGCCGACTTTTAAGAAATTTTTTTCGGTAGAATTATCAGATGAAAACAATTTGCAGCTTTTTGTGCCGAAAGGTTTTGCTCATGCTTTTGTAGTTCTTTCTGAATCGGCAAGTGTGCTATATAAGTGTGATGTTCATTATAGCAAATCGAATGAGGGGGGAATTCGTTTCGATGACCCGGATTTGAATATTGATTGGCACGTGCCAGTGGATCAACTTACGCTGTCAGAAAAAGACCTCAAACTCCCCTTTTTGAGGGACCTCGACTATCACTTTTAATAAATGTAATTTTCTTAAGCGCGCTAAACTTTTCGGCTTTCTTTACGTCTCATACTCTCCAATGCGGCATGTTCATCACTGGAAGGAAAGGATGTGAGTACGGAGATCAACTGTTGTATCACATACTCCTGATCCTGAGATGAGATGTCGGTATACAATGGAAGTCTAACTAGCTTTTCCGAAAAACCCAAAGCGTTTGGCAATATTCGAGGCTGGTGGGTCCGTAGGTAATATTGACTTAAATGTAATGCAGGATAATGAAAGTAAGCCTGAACGCCACCCTTCCTCAAAGTCTTGCTAAGGTAATCTCGCTGAAAAACATTGTCACAGACCAAGTAAAAAATATGTCCATTGTGCCTTGCAAAATCCGGAATATGTGGCAAGGCAACGTTGAATGCTGGATCAATCGACCGAAGGTTTTCGAAATAGTAGTTCCATTTTTCAATGCGAAGCTTTTGAATATGCTCCAGATTCTCAAGTTGAGCATACAGAAATGCCGCGATAATTTCTGAAGGCAAGTATGAGGACCCTACATCCACCCAACCATACTTATCAACTTCTCCCCTAATAAATGCGCTTCGGTTGGTACCTTTTTCCCAGATTATTTCTGCACGCTGAATAAATCGCTCATCATTTACAACGAGTAATCCACCTTCACCTGAAACAATATTTTTTGTGTCATGAAAAGAGAAACATCCAAGGTGGCCAATTCCTCCTAGTGGCCTTCCTTTATAATATGAGTCAATGGCCTGAGCCGCATCTTCAACAACAAATAAATTATAACGTTTGGCTAAATCCATTAGTTGGTCCATATCCACGGCTACCCCTGCATAATGAACTACTATTATAGCAGTTGTTCGTGGAGTAATTAATGACTCAAGTTTTGAAACGTCAATATTGGGGTGGTCTTCAAGCGAATCAGCAAATACAATTTTAGCACCCCGCAGGACAAAAGCATTGGCGGTAGAAACAAACGTGAAGGATGGAATAATAACTTCATCACCAGGCTTAATATCGATTAAAATCGCTGTCATTTCCAATGCAGCGGTACAGGATGTAGTGAGGAGAGTCTTTTTGAAGTTGTACTTGTCACAAAAAAATTGATGGCTTTTTTTTGTAAATACACCGTTTCCGGAAGTTTGACTTTTGAGTGCTTCGCCTATATACTGATTTTCTTTACCCGTCAGGTATGCCTTATTAAGAGCTATCATTTAAAAACTATACTTTTACTTCCAAAGGCCAAATATAACCTGCGATCTTATAAAAATTAAAATGAATAGCCAGAGTTTTGTTTATCGGCATATTTCAATATATCGCTTGATCATGAATTTTTTGTACATGGGCAAGTACAAGTACAGGTTCCACCCAATCATTGAAGAGATTGAAAAACTTCCCTCTCATTCAAAAATATTGGAACTTTGTTTTGGAGATACCGAAATAGCCCAGTTTTGTAAACAACATGGTTATTTATGGAAAGGGATTGATATCAATGAGCATTTTGTTAAACATGCCCAGCAAGCTGGCCATGAAGCGATTCACGCTGATTTGTCGGCACTTGAAGTTCTCCCCAAAGCTGATTTATCCTTAATGATCGGTTCTCTGTACCATTTTCATCCACAGGCTGAATCGATGCTTAATAAAATGTTTAGCTCATCCAAAGTCGTTGTCATTTCAGAACCGGTTAAAAATCTCTCGGCTTCAAAGGGGCTAATCGGGTACCTCGCGAGAAGATCAGCCAATGTTGGAAAAGGGCATGAACAATTTCGGTACAATGAATCTACTTTGGGTTCACTTCTGAATGATTATTGCAAAAAGTATAACTGCAGTATTGTTTCAAAACAAACGCTAGGAAAAGACATATTAGTAAACCTTATTAAAAATGGAAATTGAGATCAGTATTGTTGTTCCTGTTTATAACTCCGAAAACTCCCTCCAGGAACTAAATCAACAAGTATCAGAAGCCTTACAACATCAGCAATATGAACTTGTCTTGGTTAATGATAAAAGTAAGGACAAGAGTTGGGATAAGATTGTGGAGCTGTCTAAAATCAATAAACATATTAAGGGAATAAGTTTAAAGAAAAACGCTGGACAAGACAATGCAATCATGGCCGGACTCAGTTTCGCGGGTGGAAGCTACGTGGTCGTCATGGATGATGATCTTCAACACTCTCCTGCCGATATCCTGAAACTTTATGAAAAGTGTAAAACAGGCTATGACATTTGCTATGGACTATTCCTGAAAAAGAAGCAAAGCATTTGGAAAAACATAGGGAGCAAGTTTAATGAATACCTGTCAGAAATATTTCTTAAAAAGCCTAAGGGATTATACTTATCTCCATTCAAAGTTATACATCGGGATCTCGTGAAGGAAATAACACAATACAAAGGCCCGTTTCCATATCTGGATGGAATTGTTCTTTCATTAACTTCAAATATTACACAGATTGAACTGACTCATCATAAACGGCAGGTAGGGAAGGGAAATTACAATCTGTTCAAATCTGTCTCAGTTTTTTTGAAACATATAACAGGATACTCACTCTATCCACTAAGAATTGCAACGATAATAGGATTTACCGCTGCTGCTGTATCGATCCTGCTTGGGGTTTATTATTTAATTGATTATTTGACAAATGCTGCTCATGTAGAAGGATGGATTACATTAGTATTGCTCATTGTATTCTTTAATGGATTGATTTTGATGTGCATCGGATTAATTGGTGAATACATTGGAAGAATTTACTTAACCATAACCTCAAAACGTCAATATTTAATTGACAAAACGATCAATTCTTGATTCAATCCTTTTCCA
>DASTYM010000443.1:0-9893 GCA_035764995.1 Cyclobacteriaceae bacterium
CCTCAGATAGTATTCATCAACAGGCGGCTTTAGATTCGCTTAAGGAGGGAATATTTCGTTTCCAAAGCATTTCGGACTCATTGATTAAACTGGTACGTGCCGGCCAATCGGCTGATATGATACGAACCGAATTTTTAAACAACAGTGCCCTCCGTACTGACTTGACATTGAAAATAGACAGGATCAAGGATGTTGAAAAAATTCAACTGGCTCAAAGAGAATTTACCAACAGGGAGAGTGTTAAAGAATTCCGGAGCATGTTCATTTTTTTGCTCGCTGGTATTGTAGTTCTATTGGCGGCTACATTCTTTTCTGTTCGTTACAATTTCAATAAAAGGCAAAAAGCGCAGGAAGAATTAACACGTGCGAATGAGCTGTTTGAGAAAATCTTTTATGAAAGCCCCATAGCACTCATCATCAGCGAACTGGGGACGGGTAGAATATTAAACTGTAACAAAGTATTTGCAAGTACGGTAAATTATGGAAGAAGTGAATGTCTCGGCAGGACCGCTGTGGAACTTGGGATTTTTGAAACCAACGAAAGTCAGCAAAGGATTTTTGAGGGGACCGAAAAGAAAGGAACTTCAAGGCATGCGGAAATGTACATCAATCCCAGGGATAAAGAACCGATTTACATTTCAATCCATGCTCACATCATTCCTTTATATGACAATCATAAGTGTCTGTTAACTGCAATGCTTGATCTTTCAATGCACAAAAAGGCTGAAGATGAAATCAAGCGGGCGCTTGAGACTGAAATTGAATTAAATAAACTTAAATCAAATTTTGTAACATTAGCCTCACACGAATTCAGAACACCGTTAACCACCATCTTGTCATCTGCATTCTTGTTGGAAAATTATATGCACGCTGAAAAGCAGCAGGAAGCGGGTAAACACCTGAGGAGAATAAAAACTTCGGTCAATAATCTTACGTCAATCCTTGATGAATTTCTATCTATTACGAAAATTGAAGAAGGTAATGTTCAGCCAAACCTTGAAAGAACGGATCTCCCGAAATGTATTGCAACGATCTGCAACAACCTCCAGACCTTTGCAAAACCAGGCCAAGTGATCCATTACAGTCATTCCGGTAACACGGAAGCGACTACCGATCCTGTTTTACTTGGAAACATCCTGACTAACCTGATTTCAAATTCAATCAAGTACTCAGGTGATAATTCCACGATTCATGTGACATCAACTGTTAATGAAAGAGTTCATCTGACTGTCAAAGATCAAGGAATTGGAATTTCCGAAGCTGATCAAAAACATCTTTTCGAACGATTCTTCCGAGCTACAAATGCAGGTACGATCCAGGGCACCGGTCTTGGTTTGCATATCATGAAGCACTATGTGCAGATGCTGAAGGGATCAGTTGAACTGAAGAGCGAATTGGGAAAAGGCACACAGGTAAACGTCACCCTTTGATCATCTTTCAGTCCAGGAGACCCCAGACTTTAATGGCAAGAGAAATTAGCAATATGATCAGTAAGATTGATATGATGATATGTTTACGATCGAATTTCATAGAATTACTGGTTTAATTTTTCACGTGTGCTCGAATAACCACTTTATTGGAGAGAGCTTCCTCTCAGGGATCAATCCATATTTTGCAATGCTTTGATTCTTGATGAACGTTAGCGCCTCATCGATTGAATCAGTGACAAGTATCAGATCGAGGTCTTCGTTAGAGATTGTTTTCTTTCTCTTCATCTGCTCAATATGTTCAAGCAATTCTTTATGGTATGTGCGATCAAAAATGATGATTGGAAACTGGTTGATCTTCTTTGTTTGTGTCAGGGTCAAAGCTTCAAAGAATTCATCCAGTGTACCAAAACCACCGGGGACGACAATGAATGCAAATGAATATTTGATAAGGAGAGTCTTCCTGACAAAGAAGTAACGGATCGTCACCCACTTATCGAGGTATGCATTAGGTTCTTGTTCCTGAGGAAGTATGATGTTGCATCCCACCGATTTTCCGCCTACATCTTTAGCGCCCCTGTTGGCTGCTTCCATCAAACCGGGACCGCCTCCGGTAAGAATTGTGAACCCAAGTTTTGCGAATTCTCCAGCGGCTTTTCTTGTTAATTGATAGTATTCATGGTTTTCATCAAATCTGGCCGAGCCAAAGAATGTTACACTGGGTCCGATGAAATGTAATGCACGGAAGCCCCGTATAAATTCGATAAGTGTCTTCACCAAAAAGGTGAATTCATCCCATCGTGATTGAGGGCCACGCAGGAATTTAATTTCTGATTTTACTTCAGTCATGCTGCAAAATTTGTATCCATAAATCTTTGAGGGATTGCTCTCAGCTGAACTTGACTGTTCTAAATTCTCCTTACTTGAAAATCGTTTTAACATTATCCGGCAACGTGTTGATCGCCTGCGATATTTCTTCTTTGCTCACATACATTCTCATGGTATCCATCACGGCTCGTACACAGTCGATGATTTCTGCTTTGCTGCCAAAGTCCCGCCAGGCATTGTTGCCGTCTTCCCGGATAATCTCGTTCACGAAATCATCCACCGTCTTAATTTTTTTGTGCTCAGCTATTTTCCAGCCATCAACATAAACAGCTTTGATGGCCATTGGAAGTTGGGAAAGAAGCTGAAAGGACTCTTCAAAGGAGAGGTGATTCCTGAGAACCCTGAAGGTTGATCGTAAAATTCGTGCTGCATGTGGCCGGTCAGTACTTCTCAAATTATCTTCAAGGTAACTCAGGAATTCGTTTCCTTTTACTCCATACGTGTTGAAATCAAGTGCCATAGGATGATGGTTTATGAGAATTATTTAAATACTGGGAGAACTCGTTTTTTCGAACCGGCCCGTGGCCCTGGTTACTTTGATGCGGTAGGCTACGGCCTTGACTCCCTTTTCAACAACTTCCGGAGGGTGTGAAAAACCAGGTGATGGACGTACAGTCTCACTGGTCAGGAATGGCATCAAACGATCCATAATTTTCATACCAGCGTGTTGTTCTTTTTCTGACTTAAGTTCCTCATATGTTCCCCAGATAATCACACTCCTCCAGTTGGTCATGTTTTCCATCACATCAACCTGGAAGCATACGTGAGGATTTTTACGCATCATTTGAATTTTGCGACCCTCTTTTGAATGTGCGTAGATATGTCCCTTGTGAAAGACATACGTCACAGGTACTATATAGAGTTCATTTTCGGCATAACATCCTATACGGCCAACAAGCTGGGTTTTCAGGACATGCTCAATTTGATCTTCGGTCAATTTACCCAGCATATTATCTTGCTTTTGCAGGATTATACAGCCTGTTGAATTCATGAATAAAGAGTTCGGAAAGCTGTTTGCCGGTGGCCAGTTCCCATTCCAGAATCTCTTGCATAAGATCGGCAGCGGTTTCAAGTTCGAGTTCTGCCGCCATCAAATAGCATGTTTGAAAAGATGCTGTTTTATACGCGTTGATGTTTTTAATGCATCCAATCATCATCACATCTTTAAGGTTAACTGAACTTGCGTAAGTGAGCTGGTGCTGCGTCTCTTCAATCATCTTGTTAATAACTTCATTCTTGCGCGCTACAGGCTCGAGCATAAGGTAGCTGAAAACCCGCTCAAGCTTGAGTTGCACGTTATCAGCGTTATCGATGTACTTCTGCAGCGCTGTTTTAACTTCATCTGAATGTAGATGTGTACTGCATCTGTTAAATTCCTCCCTGATTTTCCGTTCTGCATACAGCAGACCTTGTAGCTGATAGTTGAGGGCATCGTGTAATGTCTTTATTGCCGTATTCATAATTGTATGAGTTTGCACCTGAAAGATATCCATTGGTTTGTTGATTCATGATGACGACCGTCTGTTGTTGCTATGATTTTGATCACTCGTAACAGATGAATTTTATGCCATAAAAAATTCACCACCTGGATTTGTCAGGACTTCGAGAGATTGTTATCACGATCGGATCAGGAATGACCTTAATCATCTAACCCTGCGACAGCTGTCATAAAATTTCATTCGGATGAATGGCACCTTTACTTAAAACATAAGTATGAATAAAGTTGATAAGAAACCTCCACGCGTCCCGCAATCTCCATTTCCTAAAATGGGTTCCCTGTGGATCCTTCTTATTGCCTTTGCGATAATACTTGTGGTGTCGCGATATTTTCTTCCATCATCAGAGGAAATATCTTGGCGCTATTTCCAGGTGAATATTCTCCCCAGGAAGGCTGTCGATAAATTGGTTGTCGAGAACCACGAAATGGTACGGGTGTACATCAAGAAAGAATTTGCGGGTGATTCCTTATTCCAAAAAGCGCTTAAATCTCCATTTAATAAGGGCGGATTCAATCCAGGGCCACACTATAGGTTCAGCATCGGATCGGTCGAGTCGTTTGAAAGAGCGATGGAAGAGGCGCAAAAAAATGTTCCATTGAAAGATCGCATTGAAGTGAATTACGAAGAGACAAGCCAGGTTTTTGACTGGTTGGCATGGTTATTTCCGATTATGATTTTATTTTTTCTTATGCGTTTTTTCACGCGTATAGGTGGCGATAATGCAGGTGGATCTTCTATGTTCAATTTTGGCAGGTCAACAGCACGTTTGTTGGAAAATAATGGAAAAAGCACGGTAACATTTAATGATGTAGCAGGACTTGAGGAAGCGAAACAGGAAGTAAAGGAAATTGTGGACTTTCTTAAAGATCCGCAGCGATATACAAGGTTGGGTGCCAAGATTCCTAAGGGAGTTATCATTGTTGGTCCACCAGGTACAGGTAAAACCTTACTGGCAAAAGCGGTTGCTGGTGAAGCGCAAGTTCCTTTCTTTTCATTATCGGGTTCTGAGTTTGTTGAAATGTTTGTTGGTGTAGGCGCATCCCGCGTACGCGATCTGTTTAAACGAGCCAAGGAAAAGGCCCCCTGTATCGTTTTCATTGATGAGATTGATGCAGTGGGAAGGTCGCGCGGTAGAAATGCAATTTACTCTGGTGGGAATGACGAAAGGGAGAGTACGCTGAATCAATTACTTACAGAGATGGATGGTTTTGGAACAAATACCGGTGTCATCGTGTTGGCGGCAACCAATCGTGCGGATATTCTCGATCCGGCCCTGTTAAGGCCCGGAAGATTCGACCGACATATTTATCTCGAATTACCAAGCCAGTCTGAAAGGAAGGAGATATTCAATGTTCATCTAAGACCGCTGGTGCTGGCGGAAAATGTTGATACAGATCTTCTGGCTGCCCAGACACCGGGTTTTTCCGGAGCTGACATCGCCAATATTTGCAATGAAGCGGCCTTGATTGCGGCCCGAAGGAAGAAACAAAAGGTGGAACGTGAGGATTTTCTTGACGCTATGGACAGGATCATTGCTGGCTTCGAAAAGAAGAGCAAGATCATATCAACGGAAGAAAAGAAAATAATTGCCTATCACGAAGCCGGACATGCCGTTGTCAGTTGGCTTCTGGAGCATGTTGATCCGCTCGTAAAAGTATCAATCATTCCGCGAGGCAAATCACTGGGGGCAGCCTGGTATTTACCTGAGGAACGGCAGATTCGAAAATACTCTCATTTTGCACAAAAGCTCTCAGCGCAACTGGCAGGCAGGGCAGCAGAAGAAGTAATGTTTGGCGAAGTTTCATCCGGTGCTGTGGATGATCTTGAGAAAGTTACAAAGGAAGCTTATACGATGGTTGCCTATTTCGGTTTCGATAAAAAAGTAGGTAATGTTAGCTTCTACGATTCAACGGGTCGTAATGAAATGTCCATGCACAAGCCTTACAGTGAGGAGACCGGCAAATTGATCGATGAAGAAGTCAGGAAGCTAATTGAGGAGTGTTATCAGCATGCGAAACAAACACTTGTGCAGCACAAAGCTGAATTGATCAGGATGGCCGAACTGCTTCTTGAAAAAGAAGTGATTTTCAAGGAAGAGATTGAAGCAATACTTGGGAAGCGTGAGAAAGCCAAACAATTACAAATGGAGCCTAACACTAACGGACTATGATTATTATGGTTTCAGGTTTACCAGGATCCGGAAAGAGTTACTTTTCGGAATACCTTGCTAAAAAACTGCAATGCAATTATATAAACAGTGGTCAGGTAAAATTGGCATTGCAGACATCAGGAAAGTACGCGTTGAAAGACAAGCTTGTGGTATACAAAGAAATGTTACAACAGACAATAAAGGCCATTGAAGAGAACAAGGACGTGGTGGTCGATGCTACATTTTACAATCACATTATGAGAGAGATGTTTATTCGCATTGCATTCACCCGTGGGGTACCAATACGGGTAATCGAAGTAATAGCTGATGAAGATATTATAAAACAAAGGCTTCAGAAGCCAGGAAAACATAGTGAGGCTGACTATAGCCTCTATGAAAAAATTCGTGACGATTTTGAAGAGATCACCATGCCTCATTTAACCGTCAAGTCAACCAACGATAATTTGGACACTATGTTGAAAATTGCGATAACCTATATCAACAGCGAGGAAGCGTAATCTTGCTCGTTCGTGACTTGATTATGAAGAACAATTCATTTTAATAGGGTAGGGCAGAAAAATTTCAGCGCTTGTGAACTACAAAAAGAGTTCATATGAATTATTCTTGAATTGAAACATATGAACTTTTTTGTGCATCATCGGTTGGCAACACGTGAATGTGTCTCATTCCTGTCATGGATGTTGTTAACCAGTCAATGATGTTAGCACTGGTAAAGCAGATTGAACAACTACATCCTCAGCTATGCTCCCTGCAAGCACTCGTGCAAATCCGGTTCTGCCGTGAGTCGCCATAACAATTAAGTCAGCATTGATGTCAGATGCAAAGTGTAAAATCCCTTCCTCCTCAGTTTGATCACTATATGAATTGATGGTATACTTTTGAAGCCTGATTTTTCTTGCAAAACTTTTGAGTGCAACCCTGACGAGATAATCTGGCTGAAAATTCAATGGCGTGTTGATTCTAACCAGATGAATAGTTGCGTTAAATATTTCCTGAACATCTCTCACTACTTCAGCAAAGGATTTTTCATTTTCACTAAGACTGCTGGCATAAACAATGTTGTTGAAATCTTTGCCAGATGGTTTATGATGAACAGCCAGGACAGGGCAACGCGCTTTCCTCACAACTTTTTCGGTATTGGAACCAACAAGCATCTCTTCAATTTTCGTATGTCCCGAGGTGCCCATGACTACAAGATCAACGTCATGTTCAGCTATGATTGCCTGAATACCGTGAAAAGGATTACCAAGACGCAATTTCGGCTTTACCGGGATACCGTATTCTTCCACTAAATTGCAGGCCTCAGCCAGCTGTTGTTTTTCCTTTTGAATTAATTTTAAGGTGAATAATTTATCCTCAAGTTCACCCCCGCTCGCCACCTCACCCTCCACATTGAATGACTCGTTTATTGCCTGTTCAACAATGTGAAGCAGGATGATCTCTGCTTTGATTTTTCTGGCAATTGGTATGGCAGTTTCCAAAGCCCATTGTGCGGGTTGCGAGAAATCCGTAGGGACAAGAATTTTTTTCATACTATTTTTTGTTTTGAACAAAAATTGATGGATGCATCAGTGGTATTTTACTTAACCATCTTTATTTAAAGTTATACAGCTGCTTATCGATAAGCCTTAAACATCAATCATAGAGCCGGATGATTTTTGTCATCCTGGTTTATGACTTAAAGGCAATGAAATATTAATTGCTTCAACCTAATTGCCTATCATCAATTGTGCATTTTTTGTTATGAAGATGTTCGTCAGTGATGTTTCAAAGAAGGAGTTTCCCATGAATGAGAAGATTTCCGGGAAATCTTTACGGCCCTCTATTATAGAGGCCATACAGAAAGAGCACCCGGATTTTTCGCGTTCACAGTGCTTATCATTGACTGAGCTTAACGTATACCGTGAAAAATACATTGCGAACTACCTGGTAAAGGAAATTGGTGAATTAACTGAACTTGAAAATACGGTGCTGAATGCCCTGAAAAAAAGGGATACCATTAGCGATAAGATTCGGGAATCAAGCGAGGAGAATTTGACTTTTGGTCAGCGTCTGGCCGATCGGGTTGCCACTTTTGGTGGAAGTTGGAGGTTTATTATTTTCTTTGGGTTGTTTCTTGTGATTTGGATATCCGTCAACGTTTTCTGGTTAAAGGAAACGCCATTCGATCCGTATCCATTTATTCTGTTGAATCTTATTTTGTCATGTATTGCAGCATTGCAGGCACCAGTAATCATGATGAGCCAGAACCGGCAGGAAGAAAAGGACAGGGAAAGATCAAAGAAGGATTACATGATCAACCTGAAGTCAGAACTTGAAATCAGAATGCTGCATGAAAAGATCGATCACCTCATCATTCATCAACAGCATGAACTGATTGAAATCCAAAAAGTTCAGATCGACATGATGAATGATATCTTAAATAAAATCAAATAGGTAACAATTGCTCAGTGAGTAGAGTGATTCCCATAATAAAGACAAGTACTAAAACGATTTTTTGAAATGTTTCTTGCTTAATCTTGCTTAAAAACCTTTTGCCCAGAAAGGATCCTACGAAAGCAGCAACAATCATAAAAGGAACGTTCATAAATAACTCAGAATCCAGGAAGCCTTGTTCCAGATAAATAAACGTCCGGCTTAAATCGACTCCAAAGTCAATGGCAGCTGATGTGCCAACAAAAAGGTTTCTCTCCAGATGAAATGCAGCCAACGCTAAACCCCGAATTGCACCGCCTGTTCCGATGAATCCAGCCAAAAAGCCGGCTGCAGCTCCGCTAAGAATTGAGTTTCTTTTTGTTGGCGTGATTTCGAAATGAGGCCTTAAAAAAAATAACATGCTAACCGAAATGAGAAATAATCCGAGCAATAATTTGGCGTACTTGAATTCTACAACTCCCGTTAGGTAAGAACCGGCTATTGCTAACAGGAAACTGCTTACACCAAGCCATAAAACAAGTTTCCACTCAATCGTTTTTCTGAAGAAGAATAGCTTGGAAACATTGCTGAAAATATGCAGCAGACCTGTCAACGCCAGTACGGTATTGAAATCATAAAGAAATTGGGCAGTAGAAACAAAGAAAAGTGATGATCCAAAGCCTCCAATCGTTCCGATTATTTCTGCGAAAAGAGTTAAAATGAAGAAAATGAAAAGGCTGGAATTATTTGTGTCAGACAATACATGGCTGTTTTGAGTATGTAAATCTAAGGGATTGACCGCGGCAACGCGAGTGACTAACCTCATTTTTGGTAATGATACTCATCATGGTGAATAACAATGATTTGGATTTACTTGGCTTTGAGGATTTGACCATAAAATTTTATGGATATCAGTAACCGGAATCATAGGAAAGTACATTTTGCAGCCAAGCCTTGTATCCATGCACCAACAAAGCCTTGTGTGGCTTTCTGTTTGTACGCTCTGGAAACGTGAACTCAGTTTTTTTCAAAAGCTATTGGATAAGAACTCAGAAGGCGCTACTACGATTGAACTAAAAAAAGATATGGATCATTTTCAAAACCTGGTTACATATTATAATGGAGAAGTTGTGGATAGCCTCAGGAAAAAGGTTCGTGACCACGAGTCAGACCTGGCGGCTATGCTTCAGGACATGAACGAATCGGATACGCGGTATTTTAAAGAGCACGAAGGTGTGATCAATGAAGTTGCTGCATGACCAGTTCGGGCATGAGTTCTTCAATTTTATTGAAAAATTGATTCGGTGATTCTATAAATAAATATGAGTGCGAGATTAGTTTGGATCCTTTCAGTATTGCTAATCTTATTGGTTGCCATTGCAAGCCTTACCGGGATTGTTATTCCTGATTTTTATTACCGTGAGACCATCAATTGGAAAATTCAGTCTGTAGGGCAGGATATCGTTAATCTTACAATAGTTCTTCCGGTTTTCA
>DASTYM010000444.1:0-5735 GCA_035764995.1 Cyclobacteriaceae bacterium
TATTTTCCAAACTTGTTCCTTTTGTTTTACAAGTTTTTTAAGCGCCAGAACATAATTTGCCCATATCTTTTGATCCTTTTCCTTGTTGATATCGACTGGTGGTATCTCGCAGGAATCTACAGCCCTGTAAAGCGCCTTGAAATCCTCGGAACCTGTACCTGCTTTTTCGTCAAGATTGCTGAACTTAAAAGAACAACCATCTTTTTTGATGGTCTGTTTGGTCGGTTCGACAAAGAAAGAGACTTCCTTGAATTTGACTACCCGGTAGGAAAATATATCGGTGAAGGCATCTACTTTATCTCTTTGCAGTGTGACGGAAGCTTCGACAGCTCTGTCGTTGCCAATAGGGAGAATGATCTTGTGTCGAGAACGGTTATTATGATCATCACTCTTTTGTTTCTGGAAGTATGCAATCCGCCTTCCATTTGAAAGCATCTGCTTTATTTCGTCTATTTTGTATCGATTTTCGGGATTCCCGTTATACCTTTTCTCAAGGTCTTCACCAATCCTTAGAGTAACCTCTAAGGAGGTAACTGAAAGTGTAGACGAATCATCTGGATTTGAAGTTTCCGAGGTTTCAGCCATAGACAGTAAGGACTGTTGGCTAATTTATGAAAAAAAAATCCGCGTTTTTGACAATCCTATCTTGGTTTTCACGAATAATCCCAAATAAATCAATCCATCTCCATTTGAAAGTTTCAAACCAAGGTTCCTTGCATGAAAAAGTTCAGTAAATCATTCGCATCAATAAAACACTCTTATCACGCTAAACAGCTCCCTATTCATCCTTTAAATTCTCCACCGGATTAGTGTGGGAGGCCCTCACGGTTTGAGCGAATCAACGCAGGAAGTAAAATTAAACAATAAAGAACATCCATGCCTTCCAAATAATTATGGAGAGTCTTTTGAATTGAACTACTTTAAAGCCTCTTACTTTGGACGACTGTTAGAATGTAAACCACTACCAAAAGAGTTGCTCCGGAGGTGAATAGAAATGTGGCCGATGGCCCAAACATTATCCATATCAAACCCGCGCAGGAACTGGCCATCATAGCAAATACGCTTTGAAAGCCAGTATAGGTGCCTATTGCCGTTGCGGTATCCTTCTTATCGCTTATGTTGCTGATCCATGCCTTGGCAATACTTTCTGTGGCAGCGGCATAGACTCCGTAGAGGAAGAACAGAATGATGAATTCATACTGCTCACTGCTAACCGCCATTCCAAAATAAACGAAGGCAAACACGATGAACCCTGAAATCAAAGTGTTCTTAAAGCCAATCTTGTCGCTTAATTTTCCAAGTGGGAAAGCAGCGAGTGCGTAAACAAGATTGTAAAAGATGTATACGCCAATAACTGAAGTATCATCTAACCCAGCTTCTTTCACTTTTAGCAACAGGAAAACATCCGAACTATTGATGAATGTGAAGGCTAGTAACCCGACTACCAGTTTTTTATAGGTTGGTGTGCTTTCTTTCCAGTACTGTGCAAACGAAAAGAAGGAGGTAGATTTTAACTCAATTTTCCTTGGTTCGTTCTTTTTCTCTTTGACAAGGAAGGTAAAGGCAATAGCCACTACACCCGGTACGAAGGCAATGAAGAAAAGGGTTTTGTAATTTCCGGGGAATAAATAAAGATAAAGTAATGCGAATGCAGGGCCGATGACTGCCCCCAGCGTATCCATCGCCCGGTGAAGTCCGAACACTTGTCCTTTTGTTTGTGGTGTGGCCTCATCCGAAAGCATGGCATCGCGAGCTCCCGTCCGGATGCCTTTTCCAAATCTGTCAATCGTACGCGAGAAGAAAATCCATAGCGGGTAAATGAATAACGCCATCATGGGCTTAGAGATCGCGCTAAGTAAATACCCAATGCGAACGAAGGGAAGTCGCTTGCCACTTACATCGGAGAGCTTACCAAAATAACTTTTGCTTAATCCGGCTGTTGCCTCTGCAACGCCCTCAAGAATGCCAATTAGCAGAATAGAGAAACCTATTCCTTTAAGATAGATCGGCATTACGGGATAAAGAATTTCACTGGCAATATCCGTGAAGAGACTGACCAGTGATAGAACCCATACCGTACGGGTAATTATTCTCATAAAACCGTATCTGTACCTGAAAACAAGCTCCCGAAAATGTTGGAAAACAAAAATGCTCAAATTATTGCACTCTCTCATAAGCACTATTGCCTTCCTTGTCTTTATAAAGTTTCTGCTTGTTTTGATCCAGATATAATGGCATCATGAACTCGGCATTTAACGAATTATCGGTAGGGTCAAATGTTGCCTGGTAGGTTCGCAAGGGATGGTCTTCAGAATGTTCCATACTTTGCCAGCTCTCTCTGTCGTAGTCATTCAACATCCATCTATTATTTGAAACGTCATAACCATTTTTAGTCGGGCGAATGAAAATCGTATCCCTGATCGTCCGCATCCCTACCACATTTCCCGTTTCAGGATGCACTACCTTGACGGAATACTCCCGCGTATAGCTGCCAGTTATTTTATCGTTTGTTCCTGAATCCCGTCCTGGGTTACATGAGCAAATCGCAAAGCCAACTGTGACAGTAAGAATCAATTTGATATTCATATTAGTTGCTGTTTATAAATCCTATTGCTGTGTGAAGCGTACTTTTTACTGCATCCTTCGTGCTACCCTCTACATTGTAATATTTAATCCTGAAGCTCTCATAAGAGATATTCTCTGAACGTTTGGTTTTTACAAACCTTGCAAGAAACCGGATTAGCTCAGATATATTTTTATTCTGAATGACACCAGTTTCAATGAATGCCTTGATGAAGAAAGCAAACTGTGACACTGACATATCAAATTCGAGTTTGAAGTCCTTTTTAGCAAAATCATTTTCGGCAACCTGTGACGAACAGGCTAGGTCGCGTCTTCGCTCCAAGAATTGAGTTTCTTCCAGTATCCATTCCGTCAATTGGGTCCTTAGTGTTTTATAACCTGAATTGAATGCCATGTCTGGCATTGCCGGGGTCTGGTTGATCGTTTTCAAATAGAAAGCCAGCTGCTCCAATTGTTCTGAACAACTGCCCATTTCTGCTAACTTTTTTTGAATAAGGTCAATGTAATACCTGTAGTATTCGCTGCTATTGAAGTTAAGTGTGAAAAAGAGTGCTTGAATCTCTCTTTCCGGAAAGTAGGCGTCTTGATTCTTCCTGAGCAAATCACCAACCGCCTCAATCAACATTTCCATGTATCGGATTTTTCGATAAGTGATTATAGCTTCCTTTTCTAACAGTTTTTTTATGTGACCTCTGCAGATGTTAATAAGTGCATTTTCCTTGTCACCCAAGAGCCCCTGCAAGTCTGCGTAATTGTCCCGGATGCTTTTGAGTGCCTTTGCCTTGAGTGATGCAGGTATTTTAGTGTCAAGATTAAAATACTCACCAAGTTTATGCTGCATTAAATTCAGAATGTCCTCCAGTTGGTCATATAAGAAGTACGCCTCTGACGAAATTCTGGAATCACACTTTGGCTTTTTTTCCTCCGGTTGCGAAATCCTGAACAGTTCGTCTATGAGGCCTATGAGACGGTACTGATGGTACTGGACATAGTGTGTCCTTTGCTGGCTACATGGCAATACCCATACTTTATGGATAAATGATTTCTTTATCCTGTCGCGCTCAACAGCAACAGCATTTCTGACCTGTGCAAATCGCTCTTCAAATGATTGGTTCGATTTGGTAGCTGGTTCAATTGCACCTCGGATCAGGGATTCAATATTCTCAAATTCATATTCCAATTTGTCGCAACGTTTCAAAATCTTTGCTTGCCAAAACGTACAGACAGGGATGCAAATATTTCGAATCGGAGGCTTCGGGGCAATAAGAAGAACCTTGTAATTGAGTACGTAATTCTATGTACTTTCAGGGATTCGGAAGTCAGAATAGGATATTTTCTATGCTTGCGCGAGTATAAAATCGCGCTGACCCAGTTTATTGATCAACTCGACTTTATTGGTTGCTGACACCTTGGCGAAAATATTTGAGACATGCTTTGTAACTGTCTTTTCTGAAATATTAAGCGTGTAAGCAATCAGCTTATAGGATTGACCTTTGATTATGAGGTTCGCAATTTCGATCTCTCTGCACGTCAGGTTAAACCTTCCACAGTTGGTTTCAATCACTCGCTCAATGCTTTCACCGGATCGAATAAGCATGAGGTATTCTTTTCTTGACTGATGAATCGATGACTTGATGTAGACGATGGTCATAATCAAAAATCCCGAGTTGGTTAACGAATGCTCCAATGCCTGGTAATCTCCAAAGAAAACTATAACCGGAAGAGTAACCCAACATAGCAGTGCAACATAGGCTGCAAGCACCAACTGAAACTTAATTCTGTCAGAATACTCCCTTACCCTGAATTTGAAGATGAAGGCCCTTGTGGTAGCAATAATAAAGGCTATGCCATAAAGAAAGGGAATAACCACGGTCAGCTTACGGCTTAACTCCAAATTGCCGGTGATGTAATAGGGAACAACGAAAAGGAAAAGAAAAGGGACGAATAGAAATATGATCGATCCGAATGTGGCAAAGAAACGAAGTAACTTGAGATCGAAGGCTTTGTAGTAGTAATACACGAAGTACATCGATGTACCGAAGGCGAACAGGTAAGCAATTACATTCTGGATGCTTACCGGAACCGGAATATTCTCATCCGGAAACAGACCACTGGTTACGTTGTAAAGTACAAAGGAGATTAGGAGTATTAAGTATAGAAGTCTCTTCCGGTCATTCGGCCTTTCAAGATAGTATATGATTTGAAAAAACAGGGCAGCTACTTCGAACGCAGTGATAGCGAAAGTTATAATATGCATTTGCGTACCCATGAAGTTCATAGGGGAACTGGTTTATCTCTTTAATCATTCTCGACCCGATCAAATTCTTGAATATTCATAGCACGATTTGATGCCTTCAATCGCCTGAGCATATACAGCGTATAAGTAAGGTCCAATGCCTGGAAGATTTCAAAATCAAATTTTTGGTACCAGGGTAGATTCCTATCAACGGAGGTTTCAAGATAAATCGGTCTGTTTTGCGACTCGGATTCACTAATAATTTCATGTAGAAGCTGGCTGCCCTTTCCTTTATTTTGTAGTTCCGGAGTAACTCCAATGAACCATAGATAGGTAAAGCGTTCCTTAGGGTGGAAAGATTTGATCTTTGATTCCCGGCTCAAAACCTGATTAACCCTACTTAATCCAATCACTGATACTGCGAGTTTTGCATCCCAAAGGATGGCGTTCAGTGTTGAGCGCTTCTTGTCTGGGTACAGAACCAAAGCACACGCCTGATCATCGTCAGCCATCCAGACATCGCCAAAGGCATTGCAGATATCAAATGAATAATTCATCAGCCCGCGAATCCGCGCTTGCCGGTTACTGTCTTGCTTGACAACATAGTTTACACTTTTGTTGTCATCGAAAGACTTCGTCAGAATATCGACAACCAATGACTTTTGATTTGTGTCAGCACGCTTCATACCCCAATCGCATCATGCGCAAGCCAAGATTTTGGCAAAGGAAAATTAATCTCGCGAGTAAAGAATGCTTACATCATATAAGTGAAGTCTCTATTTTTTACCGATTGCTAATGCCACTTACCGACAAAAATGCGTCAAAGAAAAAAAGCCCTTAGAATTCATGACTCCAAAGGCTTTTAACGGCATCTTCAAATTTACCGCCTTGTGACACTTGACTTCTTTATTCCTTG
>DASTYM010000445.1:0-32006 GCA_035764995.1 Cyclobacteriaceae bacterium
CGCAGCGGAAGAAGATAATCCCGAGCCTACCGGTATGTTACCGCCAAATACACAATTGAATGGTGCAACCGTGAGGCCTCGATCAACAAATTGCCGAAGCATTCCCAATAAGTAGTTTGCCCAAGCAGGGCCTGCCACCGGTTTTGGGTTCTGGATGTCGAACTCAAACAACTCATTATAATCTATTGAGTATGTAGTAGACTTTCCGTCAGAGGGTGCGATTGCAAAAATGATCTCTTTATCAATGGCAGCAGGCATAACAAAACCATCATTGTAATCGGTGTGCTCACCAATCATATTGATTCGGCCAGGGCTTCGAATCAGCAATGGTTCCTGTTTAAACCGGGTAATGAAATGTTCCCGTAAGGATTGGTATGAGGTGGCCACAAGAAAAAATCAGCTTCAGTTTACAAGGAATCATGAAATAAAAAAAGCTCCGCAATCGTTTGCAACAAAAATCAATGCCTTTCGCTATTTCAAATTTGTCTGCTTTTAGCTATTTATGTGATATGCGAAAGCTGCTATCCTGCCTGTTTATCTTTCTGATGTTCCTGAACGTCATGGGATATTATTGGGTATTAACCGGAATGCAGTTCCATTCTGTTCGGTCTCTCGAAAGCAGATTGAATGCCGATAACTATCAGGAAGCGGAAACCGTTACCTTTAAGTTTCATCTCGCTGTCCCCTATTTCACCAATCAGGATTTTGAACGTGGTGAAGGCCAGTTTGAATACAATGGTGAATATTATCACCTCGTGAAAAAATCGTATGCAAATGATACCCTGCAGTTAGTCTGTATAAAAAATCACGACAGCAAGCGCATCAATACCGCCTTAAATGACTTTGTTAAAACTTTTACTGATCAGCCCACTAACACCGGAAAATCTTCCGTGGAAATTTCATCTCTTATAAAAGATTATCTACAACAGCAGTTTTCTATTGCGCACGCTACTGAAGGCTGGACCAGCACGATTTGCTTTTCGTTGCCGTCAATAGGTAAGCCGATTTCTTTCCACACAACCGTTATCCAACCTCCCGAGTTGGCTTAATCCTTCTCTTATTGGTCAATTCATCATCTTGAATGATGACAATACTGTATGACAGTCTGAAATCTGTCGTGATCAATCTCACAATTATTATTTCCTGATTATCCAACCTTTGTTTTTAACGAGCGAAGGTTAGCAGGACTTGAAGATTTGTAAACCTTAAACTATGAAATATACTTTTACACTATTACTCATTTTTTCACTGGCCGTCTGTGGCTATTCGCAAACACTCACAGACGGATTGATGATGTCGAAAGGCAACTTGTGCACAGGCTTCATGTATTCACACGACAAATGGAAGAACTATTGGGAGGGTGAACTGGAGCGTGATAACGGTAACATTGGCGAGATCACTACACAAAGCATCACGTGGGTTGGTAACTACGGAATCACCAATAAAATCAATTTGATTGCAATGGTTCCCTATGTGATGACAAAGGCCAGTCAGGGTGTTCTTCATGATATGCAAGGCATTCAGGATCTTTCTATTGGCGTGAAGTATCACTTTTTTTCCAAAGCCTGGGAAGGTAAAAGCACTTTCAAGGCCTTCGGTGTTCTCAACTTCTCTACACCCCTGACCGATTATACACCTGATTTTCTTCCGTTGTCGATTGGGATGGCTTCCACCAACTTATCGGGGCGATTAACCACTTACTTCAAACTTGACAAAGGCTGGTTTGTAAATGCTTCAGGTGGTTACACCATGAGAAGTAATGTTGAGCTCGACAGACCCTCCTACTATACCGGAGACCAATTGTATAACACGAATGAAGTGGACATGCCAAATGTATTTGATCTGTTTGCAAGTATCGGTTATCTGAAAAACGGATTACAGGCTGAATTAAATCTCATGCAACAAAATACTTTAGGTGGTTATGACATCCGCAGACAGGATATGCCTTTTGTTTCGAACAAAATGAATTTCACAAAGGCGGGCGCGCTGGTGATGTATTATTTGCCACAGGTTAAGAACCTGGCATTGCGTGCTGCCGGAAGTTATACACTCTCGGGCCGTAACGTTGGTCAATCAACAACCATCATGGGCGGAGTTCTTTACACTTTTCACTTTTCTAAAAACGATTAATCATGAAAGCATTTAAAATACTCAGCCTTGTAGCAATTGTCCTGATGTTTGTTACTTCTGCGTGCGAGGAAATTGATAGTGCAGAACATCTGAAACTCCTTGACCCTGATAACGTGGATGCCAATGCGGGCTCATGGACGATGATTCTTCCAATCACCAACAACCAATTTGCAGCTTCGGTGCCAGCACCTGCAGCAACAACAGCGCCTGCTTATATCAATGAACTTACCGCAATCAAAACGGCTCAGGCAAGACTCACCAGTTCGGAAAAGAAAATCGTACAATATTGGGGTGCTGGTGGTGTGTTGCGTTGGAATCAGATTATGCGCGAGCTTGTTGCAAAATATGCATTAGCGCCAGCCCCGAATGCAGATGGCACGTATCCCGTTCCAATTGCTGAAAATCCATGGGGCGATCCTGCATTCCCATTTGCTAATCCTCCTTATGCCGCCCGGGCTTATGCTTATGTTTCAATTGGACAATATGAAGCATTGAAGTCTGCCTGGTATTTCAAATATCAATACAATCGCCCTGCACCTTATGTTACTGATCAGGGTGTACAGGCTTTATTGCCTCAATCGACTTTACCTTCGTATCCATCTGAAGATGCTGTTCTTTCAGGTGTAACGGCTGAGTTATTAAAATTACTTTTCCCCGGAGAAGTTGACTTTATCAACAGCAAAGCTTCGGAACAACGCTATGCAGCTATGTGGGCTGGCAAAGCAACTACAAGTGATATCTCTGCAGGACTCGCGCTTGGTAATGCAGTTGCAGGCTATCTCACTGCACCTGGTACAGGTCGTTTCAGAACAGATGGCATGGGTGCAGCCGGTGGTACCAAGGCACAATGGGATGTGTTGATCGACTCAGCTAAACTGCATTACACTAAAATTGGTATTGATGCTTCCAATGAAATTTTCTGGAAGAGCATGGATGCTCCTGCACGACCACCGATGCTCCCGTTCTTTGGAAATGTAAGAGGCTGGTTTCTGACACCGGACCAATTTAAAGCGGAACGAGCAGCTCTTGGTCCACCTCCGTCAACATCTTCCGAGCAAATGAAAGAAGAGTTAGCCGAGGTGTATAATGAAACAGAAAAAGTGGATCGCGATAAATTACACATTGTACACTTTTGGGCTGATGGTGGCGGCACTTATACACCACCCGGGCACTGGAATGATATTGCTGCCGATTATGTGGAAGAAGCTAATTTCAGCGAAGTGCGCGCTGCACGTGCTTTCGCATACCTGAATGGAACCATGCTCGATGCAGCTGTCGGATGTTGGGGCGTTAAATATTATTGGTTCAATCCACGGCCATCACAACTTGATCCGTCAATCAAAACATTGACCGGACTGCCGAATTTTCCATCGTACACTTCAGGGCATTCAACATTCTCTGCATCGGCATCAGTTGTGTTATCGTATTTGTTCCCTGCTGGTGCAGCTACATTTCAAGACTACCTGAGAGAAGCTTCTATCTCAAGACTTTATGGTAGGATTCACTACCGTACAGATATTGAAAAAGGAAATACACATGGAATAGCCATTGGCAATTATGCTGTAACATTTGCATCCAATGATGGAGCGAATTAAAAATATTGTTTAAACTCATTTACCCGGTGAAGTCATAAGGCATCGGTTAAGGTAGTAGTTTAAACACAAGTGCCCGGTGAAGTCATAAGCATCGGGTACTTTTTTTTATTTGTGCATAAAGAAAAAACTCCTCTTGTTTTCATGAGGAGTTTTTTGTAATCGAAATCATTAATCATTTCTTGGCTACAAGCGTATTATGAAAGGACCTGATCTTCCATTCGCTATTCGTCTTCAATAAGAGAAGCGTAATCGTTGATGAATTTGTACCTGCTAATGGCCCGGAAGGAGCATCAAGAACAGATGAAGCCTGTACCAAAATTACATCAGGATCGATTGCAATTGCCTGCGTTAACTGATAGACTATTTTACTGTCTTTGTAAATACTGTTGAAAATTCCCTGGTGGGCTTCACCAATGTATGCAGAACTTGAATTCTTGTGAAGAGTCCCGCGGATATCTACAAATTCAGTCGGGTCAGCGAATGATTTTGCATAGTCGACTCCATTCGCATTATTCCAGGCGGCTTCAAGCGTTTTAAGAATACCTGTAGAGATTTCGGCTGGTTGCATAGATGTGTTGTTTTTGTTTTTTGAACGATTGGTTTGTCCGTAGCTGCCTATTGCTATCAATGCCATGGCAAGCAGCGTGAGTGAGATTGCTTTCATATCGATTTATTTTATTTTTTTAAAAATTTAAATTGTCCTAGGCCTTAACAGCTTTTTGTTGTTGGACAGAAACGAGGTAATTGTTGACAAAATTTGAAATGGTTTTCAGTGAAATCAATCCAACGATTTCAATTACTTCTTGCTCTGATATTTTTTCTTCAGTAAAGAAATTCAAAACCAAATCAGGGTAGACACCATTGCCGGAGTAGTAAATGTATTCGGCCGCCTTTAACAATTTACTCAGGCGATCAATGCTCGTTTCTTCTCCACGAAGGATTGCTTGCACATCATCGTCCGTTACTCCTGCTTTTTTGAGCAGGAACGAATGCCCTTTCATACATGACTCACATTTATTGAGTGCAGAAATTCTTAACTCAATGGCATTTATCTCCACTACCGAAAATGAAGACTTTTCCATGGTTTGAGTACCAACCAGGTACATGTAGGCTAGCGGCACACTGCGCTCGGCCATTCCTTTGATTACGCCAGGCACCATCCCAAAACTCTCGGTTGAGAGTGCATAGACAAATTCCTTGGTTACTGTTGTGTTCATAGTTTCAATTTTTAAGGTTTAACATCTATTATTTTTTTAATTAATTGATATATCAACTATATAGGCAAATTTTTTACTCCAGGTTCCTGATGATTTTTTGAAGGCTCATGCGTAATTGTTCTTGTTCTTTGTCTTGAAGGGTCTCTATCCCCTTCTTCCGAACCTTCTTTACCACACCAAATGCCTGCTCCATAAATTTTTGTCCGGCCGGAGTTAGTACCAGTTCATGGACCCGCTTATCCACCCCAGGTTCTTTCCTGATCAGCTTCTTTTCCAGCAACAAATCCAGAATGCGGGTAATTGACGCCCGATCCTTAAAAAGAGCATTGGCCAGCTCAATTTGCGTTATACGATCAGAATCATTGATTTTCTTCAACACGAGCCATTGGTCTACTGTGATATTAATGCCAGCCTCGTTAAACCGAACCTGCGAATATCTTCGAATGACCTTGTTTGTCTTCTCCAGGAGGTAATACAAAACGTCCTCTAATTTTTGATCTGTAGTCATATTGTTGATATATCAACGGTAAAGGTAATGGAAAAGTTTCAAAAATTGCTTTGATTTTGGATTCTTGGGATTAAAGGATTTTCTGGGGTGGCATTTCGCTTGAGATTCAAGTCCCAGTGGCTCAGGAAATTGCTATTTATCTAATATAAACAGCTATGGAAAAAATTAGCGAACTGCGATCAAAATTTTAAAATATCTTTGTCTAAAACCTGCATGATATGATTCGTTCACGATTACTCCTTTTCCTGGTTATTATTATTTCAATTTTTAAAAGTTGTTCTACCATTAAGCGGAGTGATTATGAGGTAAAAGTGAGGACCTACCTTGATCAATTCGAAAAGAATCTGACTTCATCGGACGAAGTTATATTAAGGCAATTTAACGTTGAGAAAAGCTCGGAAACTGTGTTAAAAGCAATCCGTGTTATACAAAACAAAGGGCTGGGGAAGGATAGCATTTTGGTAACTGTCAATTTTAAAAATGCCGCCATTGTTTTTGAAGAGGTTGATATTCGTGTTGAGATAACCTCACATCTGAAATCTATTGACCCCGCCTTTGTTCTTGAAGAGGATGTTGTGTTCACCTTGTGGCTAACGTCTGATGATGGTGATCTCACCATAACAAAAATTGATGCCGACCCCCTTTATAGCGGATACTGGAGAGCTGTACATGAACTTGCTAACCGAAAGGATCGCGAAAAAGCGTTGAGCTCAAGGAAGATTTTTATCGATCAGGCAAACAAACTCAAAGAAACATATGATTCTGTTGTGTGGTATGCACGCTATAAGGATAGTATATATTACTATGTAGCAAACGGGAAATTTGAGAGTTATTTTTTTAAACAAGATCAACAGCACCCACACACTTTTACCATGGGCCTTGTCAGTGAAACGGGACGCGTGATTGTCCCACCAACTTACGATCTGATAGGTACAATCGGTTTTGAACAGCCTGATATCGTTGAAGTGATAACGGATGGACGAGTTGGACATTATCGTATGGATGGCGAAGAACTTGTTCCTTCCGTGTATGATTGGATTATTCCCTATTCAGAGGGGGATAATATGTATGCTTTGGCCCGGCAGGATACCACCGAAGGCTGGCTGGATATGTCATATTCTTTTCATCCGGGATTCCCAACTGAAACAGCTCAGAAATACATACGTGAATTTCAGTTTGGATCAAACCTAAGTGTAAGTAAAGAGACAAAAACAATGGCTGAAAGTCTGAACTTTGAGAGGATGGGTTTCGGAACGGTGATTCCACCTGCACACTTCGTTCAAAGTGGCATTTTTAAACAAGTCATTTCTTACATTCACTTAGGCAACTCTGATATGTATTATGAGGGCACAGAATACGTCAAAACAAAAGGTTCATTGTTTGAACGTATTACCGAAAATATTTCGGCTCTAATAGTCATGGTTGAAACAAGGTATCTGGGTGGTCGGGAAGAATTTTATCGTTATCAAAATCTTACCCTCATGGATAACAAGGGTAATCCAGTCTTTCAGGATGAACTCTACGAAGGAAAGAATACTTTCCGGCTTATTGATAGCACACTACTTGAACTTGAGACTACAGCCCTTGCCAGTGTGGCAAGTGAATATTGGGATATGGGAGATTCACCAGGTGACTGGAATCCGCCACAATTCAAATATTTTAGGATTTCACCGGAGACCAACACGTTAGTAGCCTTAACATCTCATCGGCAATATGACTGCACCGAATTTGTAAAATTAGACAGCTCTTACCTGACAGGTGAATTTGTATCATGGGATAATGAACGAAAGGAATCACGTACCAACAGTTTTGTAACAAAGGAAACGCTTATAGAGATGCGCAATGAAATATTGGCGAGTTATAAATACACTTTTAACGACCCAAAAATACTTGAGAATTTCGAGCACCGCGAATGGTATGTTATGGCATATGATGATTACGATGATTTTTGGGACGATATGACAGAGATTGATCGTCATAACCTTACATTCCTGGAAAGCATGATTGGAACGCTACGAAAAAAACCTATTTGATGATCGCTGCATTTCGGTGGGCAGGGGTTTGGGTGTTAGGTGTCATTTTACTTTTTCTGATCACCTCTTTATCGTTCAATGCACTTTCATACATCAACTTCGATTCCACTTACGGCTTCCTTCGCCTAAAGCAAGCCGCCATTGCAACAGGCTGGTACCTCCCGGCCTACTATTCACATGTGCTTGCCGCAGGTGTTATTCTCACAATTGGTTTTTTCCAACTCAACACGCGCCTGAGTCTTAAGCGGAAAAAGCTTCATCGTTTCGTTGGAAAATGCTACGCATATGGAATTCTTTTCTTTGCAGCACCGGGCGGCTTAATCATGAGTTTCTTTATCAACCGGGGACCCTGGGTACTTACAAGTTTTATCCTGCAATGCACATGCTGGTTTGTGTTCACCTTGCTGGCAGTGATCAAAATTCGCAGTGGAAAGATTGCTGAACATCGTCAATGGATGTGGCGAAGTTATGCACTTACCTTTGCTGCTGTTACACTACGACTTTATGTTTTCATGTTTACCTCTTCCTTTGATTTATCAACACCAGATGCATATGGAACGATTGCATGGGCGAGTTGGGTAATAAATCTTGTGGCTGTTGAAGTGTGGTTGAAGTTTAATACAAGATTTAAAATCTAGGAAATCCAATTTTTTCTTTGTCGCTGCGCTTTGATATGATCCCTGTTTTATCAAAAGGCTTATCTTTGCAAAAAAAATTGCAATGCCAGAATCTAGTAAATGCCCTAAATGCCAATCAATTTATGCCTATCCTACCGGTACATCCATGATGTGTCCTGAGTGCGGACATGAATGGAACCCGGATGAACTTGTAAAAGCCGAAGAATCAACTACACAAGCCGATTCATCTGTTGTTAAAGATGCCAATGGAAACATCCTGCAGGATGGCGACACGGTTGTGCTTATCAAAGACTTACCCGTGAAGGGAGCCTCCAAGCCAATTAAGGCAGGAACCAAAGTGAAGAACATCAAACTTACCACCGGAGATCATAATATTGACTGCAAGGTTGAGGGATTTGGGGCTATGGCGCTTAAGTCGATGTATGTAAGGAAGGGGTAAGACGTAAAATGTACCGGGAGAATAAAAATCCCTAATTTTACCGATCTAATTTTCCTGAATTGAAACATATTTTTACGTTGCTGCTTTCACTGGTCGTGGGAGTAGTTGCCCAATCACAATCCAAGTCATTTCCGATTGATCACCGCCATCACCTGGAACTGCTGGGGACGGCTAAGGATTCACTTTACCAGCAAATAGTAGATCGCTACGATCAATACATTCGTGAGAACCCTCTGCATGTAAAAGTGCAGCTGGAGCGATGTAAGTTTATCCAGTATGCCTACTACGATGAGTACGAAGAATACAATCCGAACGAAGAAGCAGCAGAGGAATGTGCCCGGAAATTACTGAGCGCATTTCCTGAAAATCCGGAAGCTATGTTGTACGCCACCAATTTTTTGTATGGCGACACCCTCTATAACTACCTCGTTCACCTGGAAGGATTAGCTGAATTTGACTCGGGGGCATGGAAGGACTTCCGTTGGGACATTCATCAACAATTAGCCTATCAATATAATTATGGTGAAAGAGAAGATCATGACATGGTAATCCTGTATGGTCTTAAGGCGATGGCATCCAATGATTCGCTCGATCTTTCCGCCATGGTGGCTGAATCCTATCAAAAGCAAAACAATAAAGAACTGGGCGTTAAAATTATTCTGGAACACTTTGATTCTACAAATGGAGCATGGGAGTTAAATAGAAAAGCCCAACTGTTGCTGGAGTTTGGTGAATCAACCAAAGCAATGGAACTATTCCGACTTGCAGCGCTGCGTGACTCCGTGAATGAAAATGCAAGCTTGCTGGCAAAGGCTATGATTGAAAACGGGTTGATTGCTGAAGCACGCGACTATCTGGTGAAAGCTTACAAAACGGGAGGGCAATGGCAGGAGGATGAACACCTGTTCGATCTCCTTAATTATGATATTCAATATGGAACGGCTGACTCCGCCAGTGCTACTTACCGCAAATTTACAGCCTCACATTTCTATAACGACCCGGTTGGCCTGTACCGATTGAGGATGATCGCTAAAGCCCCACTCATGGGCTGGACGTTTGGAGACATCGGAAGAGTGTTACTTTTTGTTGCTGCAATTATCATTGTTTTGATTGTCCCCTACCTGTGGGTTCTACCTATTCACTACATCGGGAATTACCTGAAGCAAAAAGGGAAAGTTTTTGACGATGCCACATTCCGCTGGACCTTAAGACACTTTTGGATAGCGTGTTCCATTTGGTTCTTTTGCGATGTACTTACTGTCATCTTGTTCGACTACCCGGTTATTATATCCTGGTTCAATGACAAGTTTACCAGCGAGGGATATGAATTAATCAGTAATCACTATGCGAATCTTACGCTGTTTTTTTCATGTGTAGTCATGTTGTTCACATTTATATTCTTGAACTGGGAGGATATCACACGCTTTTTTCTTAAGCTCCGTTCAAACACCGGGTTGATTTGGAAAGGCATTGGCATAGCCTTTCTGTTACGCTTTGGTTTTGGAATTTACTATGTAGTGTTAAAGCTGTTTGGTATCGATTTAAAGGTGAATGCATCCGGTTTTGCAAGCGTTACAGATTCTGTTGTTTCAATCAATCAATTTTATCATCCCTTGTTGGGCTTGTTGATCGTAGCAATCATTGTTCCCATTTATGAGGAGATTTTATTCCGTGGAGTCTTCCTTTCGGCATGCCAACGCAACATGACATTCTATGCAGCTAATATTTTACAAGCAATTGCTTTTGCATCATTGCATGATGATTACCGGCTGCTTCCATTTTACATTGCCTTTGCCATGGCAGGTGGTTACTTTACTCGCAAGACAGGCAGTTTGATTACAAGTGTATCCATGCACATGACTAACAATTTACTGGTGTTTATTGGTATAGTCTTTACACACTAGTTATTCGCGGTCCCGATATTTATCGGGATGCCGCGATCTCACTCAGACTCCTCAATAGTTCGGACTCTTCACCACATCTCATTGAGGCCCCCGGCACTATGGCCGGGGACTTACTTAGTTAATTAATAAAAAAACTGTTCTTGCACAATCTTCCCATTCTTCACTTCATACATCATAATCTGATTGAATTGCAACCGGCCGAGGCCTTGTACTGTGATATCGACCTCGCGGGCAACGGCAAAGTGGTTGGCGCCTATAATGGGTGTTGATGTTTTCCGGTGATGCGCTGCTTCAATACGCTTGACCCACTCCTCGCCTTTCTTGCGTACGTTTGCTTTACCCTCTGTTCTGCCAGGAAGGAATTTCGAAGTTGGCTCCACGCTACGAACATCATCTGCAAAAAGTTCGTCCTGGATTTCAAACCATTTTTCTTGTTGAGCCAACTCATTGAAACGTAAGGCTACTTCATGAGTGGTGTACGTTTTTTCTTTTGCGTTGGGTAGGCCTTTCCCTGTGGCAAGTAACTGCACCAAGCTTTTCGTGAGGTATTGCGTCCATCCCGCTGTGCAGGCGCTGTAGCATTCATATTCCGGCACGAGGCCTACATGCGTAAAATGCAATTGCGTCTGTTTACCTTGCTCCGAAATTTCAAAATTGACAACCGTATTTTTCCATTCCTCCGTTTTGTCTTGCGTAAAGCTGAAATAGTTCTCTAAAATCTGCCACACAACTTTCTTATCAGGAATAACTTCAATCAATTTGATTTTGCACCGATGCATGTCCTGATAAGCATAATCAAACTCATCGTTGAGTTTAGCAGTGTTACCTTTGATGTCCTCCGACCACCATCCGCGTACGTTAGTGATAGCGTTGAAGACGTCTGAAGGGGTTTTGTCTGTGGATATTGTGAGAGAGAAATTTTGGTCTTTCATATGTTGCATGTTTTATTGTTTAATCCGTTTATTAAAAGCTACAAGCTGCAAGCCTTATGCTTCAAGCTTGTTTTGGCTTCGAGTTATGAGTTATGAGTTTCGAGCCTTGAGTCTTAATCCCTATGTCATCGCGGACTGCATGTGCTGTTGGATGTGGGTGATCCGCGATCTATTCGGAGGACCGTTCCTCAATTCCCTCTACTCCTATACTCCTAATTCAAGCCTCAAGCTTCGCTCCCACCGGAGTTGGTTGCCCCTTTCCTGTCTCAATAAATAATAGCAGGCTCTCCTTCAAATAATAATTCCAACCATTATAGCAATCATTATAACATTCGATGGTAGGAACGAGACCCTCGTGCGTGAACTTGATTTGCGTTTTATTTCCCTTCGTGGAAATCTCGAAAATATTTTTAGTGCCAGTCCATTCGCTTTTGTTACTCAGGAAGTTCAGTTTGCTGGCCATCACTTGCCACACGATTTTTTTGTTTGGAACAACCTCGATCAGCTTGTGTTTGGAATAGTGAACGTCTCCGAAAAAGGTAACTTCAAAAACATCGTTCAGCTTTTGCGATTTGCCTTTAAAATCTTCCGACCACCACGAAGGCACGTTATTGATTGCGTTGAATACTTCTTCCGGGGATTTAATTGTTGTTAACGTTAATGTGTAGTTGTTCATAGTTTCCGTTATTTATTTGTCTCGTGTTTAGCCACAAGCCGAGTTTTGAGCTTGCCTATTGCCATTTGCCTACTGCTTCTGCTTTGCTTACTGCCTTCTGTTTTGTCTTGAACAAATTTATTTTTCAATACTTGCTTTATAGGGGTGCAAAATGGACATTGTTACGGGTTGATTTGGACATTGTCTAATTTCTACCTTTGTGGTGAGAATTAATATCTGCCAAGTTGGGGGATTTCGAAGGAGTTAGGAGTTAAGTAGATTAAGTAGATATGGAGTCACTGCCTAATACGTCATTGCGGACGGCACGTGCTGCGAGGATGTGGGTGATCCGCAATTTATTCGGAGGGCATTATACCATTAAGAAGATCGCGGATCTCGCTCGTTCCTCCTGCACAACCGTCCGCGATGACGTAACAAAAAAAGCTTGAGACTTGTGACTTAAGATTAAACATCAACGAAATAAAGAAATGAAACATCTAACCATCCTCGTCCCAAATGGCCAAAACAATCTCAGCAGCATTGTTGGTGCTTATAAAATATTCACACGAGCTAATGATAATTGGAAAAAGACCGGAAAGAGGGAAGTCTTTAAGAAAATTGAACTGGCTGGACTTTCAAAGAAAGTAGAGTTTTACGGTGGGTTGTTTAACGTGAAACCTCACCTCTCCATTAGTGAAATCAAGAAAACGGATCTCATTATTATCCCTTCCTTGAATCATAATTATCATATAGCTGTGAAAGAAAACAAATTGATGGTTGAATGGGTTGAGAGGCAGTATAACAAAGGCGCAGAGGTCGCCAGCATTTGTACGGGTGCGTTTATGCTTGCTTCGTCCGGATTATTGGACGGAAAGAGTTGCTCTACTCACTGGTCGGCAGCAGAAAGTTTCAAAGCTCAATTTCCTGATGTGAATCTGCAGGTAGACAAATTGATCACAGATGAAAAAGGAATCTATACTAATGGTGGCGCCTACTCCTTCCTTAACTTAATCCTATACCTGGTAGAAAAATACTTCGACCGGCAAACTGCAATTTTCTGCTCAAAGGTTTTTCAAATTGAACTTGACAGACAAAGCCAATCCGAGTTCGCCATTTTCACCGGCCAGAAACAGCATGGAGATGAGATGGTGCAGAAAGCCCAAGCCTACATTGAAAGCAAACTGCACGAAAAATTATCCATCGAAAAGCTATCCGATAAGTTCTCTGTAGGCAGGCGCAACTTCGACAGACGCTTTATCAAAGCCACCGGAAACACTCCTGTGGAATACGCACAGCGCGTAAAAATTGAATCGGCCAAGAAGGCGTTTGAAACAAGCAGGAAAACTATTCAACAGGTAATGTACGATGTTGGATATTCTGATGTGAAGGCGTTTCGTGAAGTGTTTAGGAAAATTACAGGGATGTCTCCTTTGGAGTATAGGGGGAAGTATAATAAACAACTAGCTCTTAGCTGATAGCCGATGGCTGTTAGCTATTAGCTCCAGGTTTGTTCGATTATACTATATGTCTAAACGCGAAGCGACAAATTACTATGGCTAATGAATAATCATTAACTTTCGCATGCCAACCCCTTTTTATGAAAACTCTCACTGCGCCAATCGTGGCATTGCTATGTGTTGCCTGCGCCTCTCAAGGAAGCAATGAAACAAGTTCCAACGATTCCACGGCTGTCGACAGTACGGCTGCAATCACACAAACAGTATCAACGCAGGAAGCAGAACAACCTGGCGAAGCAGGTGAAAGTTATCCGGATGAAGATATCAGTATGCTTGATGTTCGTTATGATTCCTGTAAACAGGCGGTTGAATCACTGGAGCAAATTTATCGGGTTGATATCTCAACGAGCCAGTATGAAGCAGGCTCTTCCGTTACCTGGTACTTTGACACGAATTTCAAACCACTCTATTTCAGTATGGAATGGTCGGCAGAAGGTAACGAGGGCTCAACTGAACTAGTTATTTCTGATGAGACAGTTATATGCGCAAAAAATGAGGAATACAATACTTCCGAAAAATGGACCATCCAAACAGGAGGCTATCGACTTACCTACGGTGATGAAGAATCAAGTATTCCAACCGACTCAACTTTCCTCTATAATCAATTCGGTGATTCTCAAAATGAAGCGTTACAGGGATTTCTCAAAACACTGATGGCTGTTTTGGCTGAAGCAGAACTTGTTGGGTCAGAGGGCAGCAACTTCATTCTTAAAACAGAGCGGGTTGTAAACTATGGTGGAGAGTTTACTGAAACGACTAACGTAACGATTGACAAGAATCTCTACACGGAATGGATGGGCGGAGAATAGCAGCCGAGAGCGATAACAAGGGCTGTGCAACATCAAACAAGCAAGGAAAGACAGGCAACTACTCTCCCACTTTTTTCAACTTAAACGCAGGTCTGCCCTCTTTTGCACAACTCTCACCAATCGCATAGTCTCCAACAAGCTCACCATTTTTAAGCCATGCATTATATCGAAACACTTCTCCGTCAATTCTTTTTCCGAAGAAGTGAAACTTGTTAGTGGAGCATAGGCTGGCATCAGCAAAAGCCTTACCCGGCATGAGCGCTGCATTCGTGATGCTTACTTTCAGTTCGTTGTTGGTTTCATAAAATTTAATGAATAATGAATAGGTTCTCGCATTATCCACAAACTCCCCCTTCCACTCTCCCAGCAGGGCATGCATTTTTTGTACATCGGCCGGAGATGCTTTTTGGTTACAGGATTGAGCGTTACCATTTGCTGCCATAGCGAGCAAAACAAGGATAGTGAGGCTGATCTTGTTCATGATTATTGGGCCTTTGTTGTAGGATGATGCTGAGGTAAAAAAAGTTGTCTGAACTTGTGATTTATCTGATTCAATGATCCGCTGATTTGCTCACCTTTGCGGTAGGCTTGGACTTAGAACTAAATTTAATCCACATGTGTTAGGAAGGATTAAACTTCAACTTAACAAATTCAACTTTAACAAAATCATACCTATGACTACGCTTGACATTTGTCTTTTACAATGGGACACCTACAACAACAGAATGCAAAAGGTGCTTGACACTATCTCCGATGAAAACTTTAACAAACCCGTAGTTGTGGGAGCCAACTCTCCTTCCTGGATTCTTGGGCATCTGGCAGATACTGATGATAAACTCCTTGAATTGTTTGGCATTCGTAAAAGATTGTATCCCGAGCTGGAAAAAATTTATCATCACGAACGTGGCACTAACCAATCTGGTCACCTGCCTAAAGCTCAACTGATCACCCAATGGAAAGCAATTCTGGCCGAACTTAATCGTTCATTTAAAGCAATGAGCGAAAGCGACTGGCACGGACGGCACCTGGCTGTATCGGAAGAAGATTTTAAAAAAGAACCCCACCGCAATAAGCTCAATGTGATGCTGAGTCGGGTTTCGCATAAGGCTTCGCATTTGGGGCAGGTAGCGATGCAGAAGTAGCTGTGAGCGCTGAATTAGGCCACAAGCTGCGAGCTTCAAGCCACAGCTCTGCTCCATTTCACGTCATTGCGGGCAGCAGGTGCGTGGGTTTGTGCGTGACCCGCAATCTATTAGAAGATTCGATAAAGAGCATGAAGATCGCGGATCTCGCTCCATCCTCTACACATGCAGTCCGCGATGACGTTGGCTTTAAAAAAGTTTGTAGCTTGAGGCTTTACTCAAATTTCAATGTCGATAATTAAGCATAATGCTTACTTCCTCTTCAAACCTCGCTCAACAATTTCAGCCTCAAGCTCTTCGTTGACACCTAAAAGCTTATAGCTTGAAGCTTAAGGCTTGAGGCTATTCCTTATTTCTTCTTAAACAAAAGCTTCATCTCACTGAAATTATAAGCTGCATTTAAAAATTCCACTACGTTTTTCCACTGATCTTTTGGAACGTAGTTTACGCTGTAATACTTGTTGGTTTCAATGAGCACTTTGCCGCCTTGCACTTTTGCCGTGCTGGTAAAGCCGCCTGATTTGTGTTGAACTTTTGTAGTGAGTTTATCAACACCCTCTACCGTATAGCCCTGGGGAATGTCAATAGCAATGGTATTCACAAATGAACGTGCATTGCTGAAGTACACATTCGTTTTACGGGCAAGTTCTTCACCATCGATTTTAACCTGTGCTTCAATTAATTTTCCGGCATCCATCAGGTAGTGCGGACCGGTTTTCTTCATCAGCGCATCTGTTTCGAATGTATAGCCATACTTCATGGCTGGCGCATCGTCATACCGGCCGGTTTGCTCAATAACTATATTTCCGGGGTTCTCAATTTTAAATTCATAGTCTTCTTCGATGGATCGCTTCAGCGCATCAGTTTTTCGAGTATCACGCTGGTCCATGTATGCTTTTTTCAGCGCCAGCTCCTGCTTCTTACGTTTAATGGGTTCATTCGTAAACTTTGCATTTTCTTCTTTTTCATAATCATAGTAATCTATAAAGCTGTACTGGTCGAAAAGTTTATTACGGCCCATCAGATCTTTCTTCACGGTCAGTTTGGCTTTGCTCATGTCGGTGATCTGCACCTGCACGTTTACTTTTGCCTGGTGATCAGTACTGGTCAATACAGGCAGGGTAATTTTTTCACCAATCCATTTAGAGGATGATTCGAGCCCGTTAAACGCGTAAGCTTCGGTACCTTCGAGAGATTCACTGAATGTACCCGGCAGCGTGTAAGCATCGAATGGTGACAGGTA
Source organism: Cyclobacteriaceae bacterium (assembly GCA_035764995.1). Lineage (GTDB taxonomy): Bacteria > Bacteroidota > Bacteroidia > Cytophagales > Cyclobacteriaceae > UBA2336. The sequence goes on from DASTYM010000445.1 coordinate 16,763, forward strand.
CAAGTAGTCTTTCCCTTTCTTCACCCGGATAAGCCAGTCGAGTTCGTTTTCCATAATGATATCGTCAATCCTGGAAATTTCTCTGGACGCTCCCACGATCACATCATGCTCAATTTTCTTCTTTTTGAGGAATTGATGGAATACCGGCAGGAACCTCGACTCCCTTATCGTTCCGTCTTCATTACCTTCCCATACTTTAGGTTCAGCATATTTGAAGTATAATTCATTCCTGAGGTAGTAGTATGCCTTGGTAGCAACCTGAAAAGGATCAGTAACATCTTTGAGACTGGCTTTATCATATTTTTTGAGCTGATCAAGGTCATAGTATCCACCCGAGCCCGAAGACATACGCTGGGTAAGGTCGGTGAGTTCCTGTTTTGAAACACTCGTCTTGGCCTTTTTCACTTCTCCCAGCAATACATCGAAATGTTCAGCCATTCCCTCATTGACGGAATAAGCGGCACGAAACTTAATAGTGGGTAGCTCACGGTATTTATAAATCCAGCGTTGGTCTTCCACGCTCTCCATGTTAGAGCCCTCAATGGAATAATACTCCTCATCGTTCTTTTCATCAGTAATAAGCTTAAACTCTGGCGCACCATTCACTGATTTAATATTGATGTAACATTTTCTGCTAGCCCGAAACTGAATCTTATAATTCATGATGGGATACTGATCAGGAATGCTGTAGATGACAGGCTGAAAAAATAAAATATAGCTCAAGATATCCTGTGTTTCCTCCGTACACAGGTAGTAATCGAGAATATCGCCCGGCTCAAGACCAGGAATTGCAATTTTATTATATGCTTGTTTTCTGCCGTTAACAGTCCTTTCCATTTTCACAGCTTTGGAGATGTCAACGATGGTTTCTTTGCCATTGGGTTTAATAACCTTGTAGCCTACAAACACATTATAGCCGAGGCTGCTCACGTCAAAACTCATTTCAGAATATTTATCCACCGCGTTTTTATCGTTGAGTCGAATGCGATAATGGGCATAGTTATTTTCCTTCAGCAGTTTTGCCATCAAGACTTTACGGTATTCAAACCGGTTCATCTGCGCGATGATCACTGCTGATTTACCTGCCCAGTTTTGCGGAATATCTTTAATAGCAAAATTCTTATCACCGGAGTTCCACATTTCTTCTCTCAGCTCCTCTGCCCTGTCGGGAGGTGCAGCAAAAAGAGAACTCAATTGACATGAAATAAAAAGTAGTAGTAAAATCTTTTTCATCGGAGATTATTTGGCTTTGGTAATGACAATCTGGTCGTTATAAATTTCTTTCAGTTCTTTGATACATTCGTTCCATACGGAGAATCGCTTCTTTTTTACGATTCCACCCTTTACCACAATTTCGTTCTGGTAATGTACTTCGTTGCCAACTTGTTTGAACGTTACGTTAAAAGCAAAGTCGTCATACACTTTGCTCATGTTTTTGGGCACGTGTGAAACCTTGTAGCCGGGTGGTACTTTGAATTTTTTGATTGTTTTTGTTTTTACTTTCCGGTTGAAATAGAAATCCGTTACGCGGTCATCTTCCATTTTATGGTTCTGATACATCTTGGCCCAGTCGATGTCGATGTAAATATCATTATTGAACTTCGACACTTTATTGCCCAGCACAAACTTGTATTTTACATTCAGCGGGTTCTCGCGGTCAATGGCCGGTGCCTGGGTAACTTCTACTTTGTCGGTATTGGAATAGTCGCTAACCGCTAACGTGCTAAACAGTTTCTTTTGATCTTCGTTGCGTACGTTGGTAGAAAAGTATAACACGCTCTTCTTGGCTTCACCATTCATCACCAGTTCCCCCTCTCCTTTCAGTGTTTCATTTTCAAGCACCAGCGTCTCTGAACGATCAATGCTGTTTGCTTTCTCATCCGCCACCGGCACAAACTTCCGGATAAATTTAGGCCCATCTTCAATGAGCATTTCCTTTCCCTGAATGCGCTCTGCATTTTTGCCGAGGGCAATGTATTTTTCGGTCGAATCCAGTATGTAGAACTTGTCGTTGATGAATACAGTACAAATCATGTGGTTGTCGACACTGAGGGAAGGAATATCGTAGGTGTACGGGATGCGATTCGTTCCAATCCAGGTGAGGCGTGCATCAAACCCGGCAAGTTTCAGCATCTCTTTGGTGAGGTTAGCCATACCTTTACAATCTCCATAGCGATTCTGGTATACGGCCTGCGCTGTTTCTGGTCTGAATCCTGCGATGCCATCTTCAAAGGCGATGTATTTTATGTTATCCTGAATCCAGTAGTAAATCGCGCGCATTTTTTCTTCGGAAGTTTTCGCGTTAGCTGTGAGACGTTCCACTTCCTGTTTCAATACTGCAGGATCATTGGAAACCTGCTTTACCAGATTTGAGTACCAGTCGTACAAATCGTTCACGGAAGACAATACATTCTTTTTTCCAGATGATGTTGTAAACTCTTTTGTGAGTACGATAATATGAGGATAATAGTAGAGTGCTCCCAATGAATTATCCTCATTTTTTTGTGCCTCGAGTCGTTTTGCCTTAAAGGTGTAAACTGTTTTCGTGCCAAGCGTTGTCTTGTTTTTTGTAATATCGAAGCCTTCAAAATTCTTTTCAACAAGTTCGATGTTGATGTTCGCAGGTACCTCAACGGTGATCTCCCTGTTTTCTATCGGTCGGCTGTCGTGAAAGAAGAGATAGGTCAGGTATTTGGGATCATCGTACTTTACCTTTGAGTTCAGCGTAATCTCAGATCCTTCATAGAGGAAGTTCATTAAATAAGAGCACACTTTTGAGTCTGAATAAAAAATATCACCCACTTCGTAGTTGCCACACGCGGTTTGAGGCCTGATGGTTTTTCCTGTGGTAGTATGCTTGGCGCTAAAATCTTCTATTTTTATGTGGTCATTATAATAAACGTGCTCAACATGATCATAATTTCCTTCCAGCGCGATGAGGTCATGCTTTTCCTCGTTGACTACATTTACTTTTTCGCCCGAAACTGAGAAGGTGTAGCCTGAGGTGTAGGTACTGGCCACTACTTTGGCCTTTTTATTCTGCGGATAGGTTTTAAAGAGTTTGGCTTTTTCAACATTGGTGTTTTTTTGTGCTGTCACTGTTATGGAACACAGGATAGCCAGGAAAAACAGGAATGAATATTTCATAGGGGCCTCGAAATTTTAGCTATTGGGTTACAAATAAAGCAGATATCGACCACAAAAGAACCAAACCTTTTGGATTCAGTTTTGTCAGAAATAACGAATTTCTTACAGCGGGGGTGGTTTTATTTAAAAATTGGTTTTACAATAGGCCAAAGGGACTATTTGGGCTTAAAGCTCTCTCAGGACACCATTTTAATGAGGACAACAATAGAGCTTCAAGCTTTTTGAGCTTCGAATTGCTAGCCCGAGCTTTGCATACTGCCTAATGCCTACTGCCTACTATATTTATTTGAGCTTAAAGTCTCAAGCCTCAAGTTGCAAGCTCTCTCGCGGCATGTCATTGCGGGCTGCTGATGTAGTGGCAGTGCGCGTGAACCGCAATCTATTCGGAGAATTCGCTACATGAGGTTTTTCCTGGGTCAATTGGTTTAACTTACTTTTGCCATTTTCAGCGCACCGAGCATAACCATGAAATCACTCTTAATCACTCCCGAAGGTCTTGAAAAACTAAAAGCCGAGCTCGATCACCTGTGGCGGGTAGAGCGGCCGGAGACAACCCAAAAGGTTTCGTGGGCTGCAAGCCTTGGTGATCGTTCTGAAAATGCAGATTATACCTACAATAAAAGACGCTTGCGCGAAATTGACAGACGCATCCTTTATTTGCGCAAGTGTATCGACAACCTGAAAGTGGTCAGCTACTCTCCTTTCCAGGAAGGCAAAGTGATGTTTGGTGCCTGGGTGGAAATCGAATCCCGTCCCGATAACCATCAGGGGCCATCGCGAGACAAAAGCATGAAAAACCGTTTCCGCATTGTTGGGTCTGAAGAACTTATTGGCGCAAAAGATTACATCTCTGTTGACTCTCCCATGGCCATCGCGCTGATGAAAAAGGAAGTGGGCGATGAAGCGATTGTGAAGACTCCTACACGGGATTTTGTTTGGAGGATTACGAAGATTGAATATCAGAAATAGATTAGTCCATAGTCAATAGATTAGTCCATAGTCATTAGTACATAGTACCTGGTACTTAATAACAAAGACTAATGACTAAAGACTAAGGACTAATGACTAAGTACTAATGACTAGCCTTCTCGTTGTGTTCATCTAATTTAAGTTCTAATTTAGACTGCACTTTTAATCCATCCATTATGAAATACCTCAGCTTACTATTTTTCATTGTCCTGTTTGGCGAAGTAATGGCTCAAATTCCATCTGCAGAAATACAGATCAAAACGGCCACGCTTGCAGCACCTGAAGATAAACGGGCAGAAGCGATGGTTTATGGATACAATGCAAAAGGCGAATTTGTAGTGCTGCGAAAAGGTAGCAATGAATTGGTTTGCCTTGCCGATAATCCAAATCAAAGTGGATTCAGCGTGTCATGCTACCACAAAGACCTGGAACCTTTCATGGCGCGAGGGAGAGAATTAAAAGCAGCAGGAAAATCCTTTCAGGAAATATTTGACATTCGAGAGGCTGAAGCCAAGTCAGGAAAACTTGTTATGCCGAAGCAAGCCTCTAATTTACAAGTCTACTCTGCTCCTGCAGAAGCATACAACGCTACAACCGGTGAAGTGACGAAAGGTAATTTCAGATATGTCGTTTATATTCCGTGGGCAACTGCAGCCAGCACCGGACTTCCAACAAAACCCGAAGCTCCAGGCATGCCATGGATCATGGATCCGGGAACACATCGTGCGCACATCATGATTGATCCGCCTACGAAGAATTGAGTCAGAATTTACCGGATTTTAGAATTTTCAGAATTAGTCCTCTCTCCTTACGTGTCATTGCGGGCAGCGGAGGGGGTGGTCCCGATAGCTATCGGGAGTGCGTGACCCGCAATCTTTTCGGAGAAGTCGGTATTACAAAATAGAATAACCCAAAGATTACATTTTTATTATCAATGGATTACAGGGAAATATTCCGTATTGCGATATGCAATAATTGCTGTTACCCCTTAAACAACTCTATCAACGGCTCTTCCAGGGCATTGGCTACTTCATTCAGAGTATAGAGTGTAGGATTGGTGTTTCCGCTTTCTAAGCGTTCGATGCTTTGACGATCTTTGATGCAGGCGCGGGCAAGATCTGATTGCGTCCACCCCTTTTTCTTACGAAGGTAAACGATTCGCTTTCCAATTTTCTTGGCCAGTTCTTGTTTTTTCAAATCGATCCTGTTTTTCTAAATGAAAGTTCAGCTATGCAGTAAAAAAAAGTGTCACCATATATGCTGCATGTGCATTTAGAATGCTATCTTCACACCAACATTCAAGAGATTGGATTAAGAAAAGAACTCAATTCTTTAAGACGGTTAAAAAATCCTTCCAGAATCCCCTACCGTGTGTAGGATTTCATTCCCCAACTAAAACTTAAAGGCTTAGGGCAAGGGCATCTCAGGGGTTTGATGCTGGATTTTTGGAGGGGTTGGGTGAATGAGCCCTTCACCTTGTCTGCCGGGCAGGCGGACCCCCCTCCTATTTTTAATGACCAACTTGTCCCGACAAAATATCAGTTAAATATGTTGAATCTAACTTTGTAGTGATAGGACAAGTATTCATTTCCTAAATCTTTTCTTCGGTATGCTAACGGTTGATTATGAAATGGATTTTTATCGTCTATATGTTCAATTAAATTATTTGATGGATTTATCGCTATTGACCCGTAATCAAATTCTGTGTGATGAGTGGGACAAAGAATAATTATATTTTCCCTCACATCAGGGCCTTGATGTTCTCCCCCTAAGGGCTGAAGATGATGCCCTTCTGAATAGTAACCTGTATTCGGAAGTAAAATATTGCTGCCACAAATCTGACACATCCAATTATTCTCCTTCTTGATATTCCTACTAAGCTCGGTATCTCTTATTATTCTTGATACGATTGTATCAACTCGACCTGGAGGATTATAGTCGGGATTTTGGGGTTCATTTAAAGTTGGAATAATTTCCTGACTACCAAACACCGGATTAAATCTAAATGTATCGGACCAATCGCTGAACAAACGATAAAGGTCTCCAGAACATCTTGCGATATATCTTTGGGCAACTCTTAGTTGCTTTTCTTTACCATATTCATTAAAAAAGAATTTAGTTGACCCTTTCGTATTTTTCTCAATGAATGATCATAGGATTTAAAAAAATCCGTGACGAGAGCAGGTTGACTCAGCCTTACAAAATTTATCAAATTTATTCTCTGATATGGACCCATTTTGTTCCAATTATCCGGATGCGGGGGAGCAAATGAACTCTCAAGCAAAGTAGAACTGACGATAGAGACCCCATACCAATGATATTGATCATTTACGTCAACAAGATGAATTATTAAATCTCCATGACTTATCTGACTCATTATTCTCCATGCTCGAGCCCGTTTTTTATCCCAAACAGGGCTCCATAAACATGTCCCCAATTCCCAACCAGTACCACCATGCCTTGGGTTGGTTATTTCGATAAACACACTTTGTCCGTAGTTTAATTCTGGTAACAAGCTGTGGAGTTTTAGCAATATTACTTAACTACCCCTTGATAAAGACTTTTTTGTAAAAAAATTCTTGATTCTCCGACTTTCATGACCTTGCAGCGATTGGTCATTTCTCTAGTAATTGATTTTTGGTCCTTATTTATTAGATTTAAACTAGGAGCCCGTTTTTGCATAGCCGTGTGCTATGCGACATTGATTCATTCGAAATAGCCAGCCTATCCCCAAAATGGCAAGTCACTACAAAATTCAAAAAAAGTGGATCGACAACTTCACCAAAAGTCCATTCGTAAATAGATCCACTGGAAAATTTAAAAAGGAAATAGCGATACAATGTTTTCACGGCAAAAGCGAAGATGCCTACGATGCTTCGTACCCCGAAAACTTCGATAACTTTTACAACACACATTATTTACTGGGAAGATTAGAAGCTGTCGAAATAACCTTGAAATTTCTTCATTTCATTGGAATAAAACTTAACAAGCATGCTTTGGTATCTCACTTGGAAACCTTTCCGGATGAGTACCACAAAGTTTTGAAGAAGTGCTACTACCTATTTAGAACAATGACTAATTACAATGAAACACTAGACATTCATAATCCATATCACGACAATTATTGGGATATTCAATACTTCATTAAAATCGAGTCAGGTCAAACTCAACTTGCGATCTTTCACGATGCTGATTTACCCGAGCTCTACAATAAAGTCCTAAAACTCCCTGACGGTTATGATAGCGATGAAGTAATCACAGAGCTTTTTAAGGATATCGAAAACTCCAATGATAGCTTCTTCATAACAGGTAAAGCTGGGACTGGTAAATCGACCTTCATTCATTACTTTACTCAAAAGACCTCAAAGAAAGTTCTTTTAACAGCATTTACAGGTATAGCAGCCATAAATGTTGGTGGAGTAACAATCCATTCCTTTTTCAAATTTCCACTTCGCTCTTTATTGCCGGGTGACGAAGAAATTAAAATCTTTCACGAGGATGACCAACGGAGAAAAATTATTACTGAAATCGACACAATTATAATCGATGAAATTTCTATGCTCAGGGCCGATTTACTTGAGGCAATTGACTACTCGCTTAGAAAAAATGGAGGTGACGCGGGAATGCCTTTTGGAGGGAAGCAAATTTTATTCGTGGGAGACCTCTTTCAACTGCCCCCTGTAACTGATTCATCTGAGGTCGATAGATTTATATTCAAGGAGATTTTCAACAGTCCCTATTTTTTTGATTCCCGGGCTTACAACGAGCTCAATCCTAAATTCTTTGAATTTAAGAAACCAAAAAGGCAGAAAGATGACTTGGAATTTGTTAAGCTACTGGACTCAGTGAGGGTTTGCGAGATCAGTGATTCAAATCTTGATAAACTCAACCAACAGGTGAATCCTAATTACGTACCGGACTCTAAAGATTTTGTCATTACCCTCACCGTAAACAATGCAATCGCCAATGAGGTGAATGAACACAGATTAAATGAACTTCCTTTCACAAAGCACATTTTTAATGCAGACATAAAGGGCGAGTTTGATGAAAATCGATTTGCGACAAGTCCATTGCTAGAGCTAAAACAAAAAGCGCAGGTCATTTTCATAAAAAATGACTCCACTGGTCAAAAACGCTGGGTCAATGGAACAATTGGAAAAATTGAGTTCATCACCGATGACATGATCGAAGTAATGCTTCCCGATAAAAGCGTTCACGAGATAACGCGTGAAACGTGGGAGTTCCGAGGTTATAAATACGATAAATCAAAAAGAAAGGTCACATCGGAAGTAAAGGGTACGTTTACGCAATTCCCAATTAGGTTAGCTTGGGCTATAACGATTCATAAAAGTCAGGGTCTGACTTTCGACAAAGTAGTAGTCGACTTAGGCTCAGGAACATTTGTGAACGGACAGCTTTATACAGCATTAAGTCGTTGCCGAAAATTGGATGGGCTAATTTTAAAACGAAAAATAAAACAACAGGATGTTATTCACGATAAGCGATTAATAGAATTCTATAATTCTTTACTTAGCTCCACCAACAACACTAACCAATCATAGAATTGCACCATCTAGTTCTCGTCCTTATAATATAGTTTATAGTACTTCCTTCCATCTTCATCGACCCCTCTTTCGATTAAATCTCGGTTGCCGTGGATATACACATGGAAGTTTTTATCAAGCTTTAATACGCTTTTAAAAATTCGTGCCTGCTTTTTAACAGCGAAGTTGGAGATGGTGAAGCTATCGGCAATGTCTATTTCAGCTCCTTGCTCGTATTCAGATTTGTACTTTTTAAAGCGGTTTATCAAACCGGGCTGTTCAATTACTTCATTGGCAAACTCTTTAAAGTTGAAGGAGTCTTTTTCTTTAAAGAAGTTGATGGACTTATTCAGCAAATCGGCTTCATCGGCCTTTGAAAATTCTCGATCCTGTGATAGCTCTTTGGTTATAAAATTTTTAGCCAGCGATAATGTGTTTTGGGTGTGGCTGTAATCGTCTTTTCGATGTGTTAACTTGAGAAAAGTATCAACCCAATAAATGGCATCTTCTCCCCTGTTGGAATTGTCTACCACTACTGCGGTATAACCATTTTCGCGCTCCCTGTTAAAGATGATACACCCTTTATCGAGTTTGTTAATGTTGATACCTTTATCGGTTTCTACTTCATAGATATCCTCCACCGGCCGAACTTTCAAAAATGTGTCTTTATTTTCTGATTTGAATAGTCCAACCGCGTCAACAGTTTCGCCTTCAATCATGCAGTCCTTAAAATGAACTACATAAAACTCTCCTCCTTTGATTTTCGCATGGGTGCTTACGTCATATAAATGCCGCGCCAGGAAAACGGATTGGTTATAAAGTCGGCCGGGGTTGTCGAAGACTTCACTTACAAACGTGAAGACCTCGTTGAGCTTTAAATCGCCACTGCTGTGAAAGAGGTTAAAATACCCCTCAGATTTAAATGACGAGGTGAAGTATGACACGAGGGTTTTATTGAGCTCGCCTTCCACTTTAGTGATTTTCTTTGAGAGAAAGATTCCATCATTGTTGGATTTGTTGCCAACGTTGTGGATGGCGAGGGAGGAGATCTCGGAGACTTGGAAACTACTCATGGTGTTGCGCGTGAATTGGGTGTCAAAAGTAGGTTAAATAGCTGCAAGCTTCAAGCCTCAAGCTGCAAGCTAGTTTGGGTACGAGATTGCGTTTAGCGTGTAAAGCTTTTTTGTTAGGGCACGCCCAAATCGTCTTCAGTCAATAGTCATTAGTCATTAGGCAGTATGTATTAGGTATTAGGTATTAGGAAGTAAATCTAATCAAAGGGAGGTGGTCTCTTCTTGAAATAAATTAATACCAGTAAAACTCTAGCAACGTGATGCCCAGGTTGTAGGTGAAGTGACCGATTACTCCGTACCAGAGGGTGTTGTAACGATATCGCAGGAAGGCAAAGGCAAGTCCGAGGGGAACGAGCCAGAGCATGCTGATGAATGCGAGGTGAATGATGCCAAAAATAAAACTGGTGATATAGATTGCTCCAATCGGTGATGAAACGCGCTGCAGGTTGTTGAACATAAATCCTCTGAACGCTACTTCCTCAAAAATGGCTGGTTGAACACAGATGAATAGAATGGATAAGAGCATCGGATAAGGTGTGTCGCCAAAAAGGTACGGGTTATAGAACACATCGTGGTCGCTGATCGAAATCTGAATGAGGTCGGCCAGGAAGAATATGCTTAGGCTGCCAAGTAGTGCTCCGAGAACAGTAAGGATTGCTACCGAAAACTTAACATTCGCAAAAGAGAAAAGCGGTTTTACTTCGTAGTGGTTGTAGACCCAAAAAACAATTACAATAACGATATCGATGACGCTCACAACAAGCATTCCGTTAATACCTTCCGGGAACGTAGATGTGAACTTGTAAACTATTAAGAGAATAAGTGTAATGAAATAGAATAGCAGTACAGGTCCAAGATGTTCGAATACATCGGTAGGATGATGGGCCTGTACCTCGTGCTTAATTTGTTTACCACACTTTCCGCAAAAACGCGCATCAGTCTGAATAACCGTTGAACAATGCGGGCATCGCGGGGAATCCGAAACTGTTTGTTCAAGCTCCAACAGGTGCTGCTTTTAGTTTTTCTAACTCAGCCATCGAATGCTTCGCTTCCTGTGCTGAACGAATGCCTTTTACAAATCCGCCAATAAAAATAATTTTCAAGATGATGCCCGAGAACATCGTGGTTGGATCAAGGAAAGCGTTCATCAGTTGTACAGTTATGTATAAGATCAGTGCGGTAAGGATCGCACCAAATGGATTTTGCGTGCACCATGCAGCCAGAATGAGATATATAATACACAAGACAACATTCACTACCATGCCTTGAAAATCTTCGGTTTCACCAAATCCCTGAATGAGGCCTTGAATAAGTGCGAACCCAGCCATCACCAATATGATGATGCGCGCTTGTTGAATTTTTTTATCGGCTTCTTTTAGCAATCTTTTTTGTGAGCCAATGTGTTCGCGGAAGATACGCTTCTCATCAACAGTACCAGCCATTGGGAAACTGCACTGAGGGCAAAACTTGAGAGTAGAATCGTTTTGAATGCGACAATTGTCGCACACGATGGTTGAGGTTTGGTCCATAGGTTTCGCAAAACAGTGAGAATAAATTGGAATATGCAAATGGAATTATCCTGTAGGTTAGTCCAAGTGACTCACTTCATCAGCAATAGTCACAAAGGAGTATTAGCATTAGCCCAAAAGAACATCACTCCACCTAAGACACTAGCATTCTAATCTCGCTTCAACACTTCACGCATATATTCAGGCATGGTAGCGATTACTTTATTAAGTGTCGCCAATGCTGCACCCTTTTGCGTTTCATCGTCAAGGTTGTAAGCATAGTTATCGAACAGATACGTCAGCAACACGCGGTTGTAAGGATCTAGCGCAGGGTCGCTCATCATGGCGATGAGTCTTTTTTCGAGGGCGGCTTTGTCGGCTGTGTCGGCAAGGGCGCGGCCGGTGCGGTTGATGGAACCGAAGTAATGATTATCGCTCACGTTTTCTACACGCAAGGTTGTGCCCAGCAGCAAATCAATTGCGGGGATGTCGAGTTCTTCGAGTTCTTTCAGATAAGTTTTGCGGCCTGCATAAGCATAGCTTCCGTCAGACACACGCTCGAAACGGTCGTTCATGATGTCGAGGTGCGAGCGCAGGAAGATGTCCCACTGGGCGGTTTCGGCTGCCAGTCTGCAGATGTTCATCGCATGGTAGCGCGGACTTTGGTCCTGGCTACATCCGCCAATCACTTTGCGGCCGCGCATGAGTTTGAGTGCATCAGCGGAAGACAAGTAACGGCCCACGTAAAACTCAAGTCGCGGATCGGAGTTTCTACTCTCAAACGCTTCATCGCGCGCATCTGTCAGCACACCTTTCCAATAGCGTGAGGTTTGCATAAGGTCGTCAACATGCAACAGGCGCAGGCTGTCCCACACGTGAAACTTTGACTGGAACACTTCATACGCTGAATCGAAGTTTTCAACTTTATCGTAGTCGGGATACTCGGGCCGGCCGGGGAATGATTCGGCCCATTTGATGAAGTCATGTGCTTTTGAGTTCTCTGCAACCTGCTCATACACCTCTCCTTTTGCTCCGGCAAAGAAAATCGTGGCCGTGGTGTCGATCATGCAATCGACATACTGCACGAGGCGCGCGTAATCGTAGGGAAGTTCAATGGATTGAAGGCTTAGGAGGTAAAAGGCTTCGGTGCCGTCATCGCTGATCAGCCATCCGCTAGTTTTATGGTTTGATTTTTTGTCTTTCACCGAAATGGAAAGCTGGTGCTTTCCGGGAAGGGATTCATATTCGATATACGCGATGTCCTTGTAATTCGTGTACTCGCTTTTTGTTACCCAAACGTTTTTCTTCTTCACGTTACGCGGATATTTTTTTTCGAATTCCTCGAAGGATAATCCCGCTTCCATGAGCTTGCGAACTTCCTTGCCTTTGATGTCGACATAGTGGGCAAAACCCTGCGGCACGGAATAGTAGGGATGCGAGAGGTCGCATGAGCGGAATTTTAGATTCAGGGAATCAACGATGGTACCGAGTTGGTTCATCGTGGCCTCGGTGTAGATGAGTCCGTTGGAGTTGATTTTGAATTCGTTGTATTGTGCAAACGAAGTTGTTGCAGTGAACGCGATGAAGAGGATGCTGAGCAGTTTCATAACGGTTCAGGTTAGTTCTTATTCTATTAATGCGGTTGGCGCAAAAAAGTAACGATATAAGGATGCATAGATTGGGTGGTTTGCATAAGAAATTAATGAATTTTTGAGAGATTTTTGGAGCATCATTCCGGTGCAAACTGCAGTAGGTTGCCGGCCGGTCATGATGGCCTCGTTCATCCTTGAACCAAGCATAAAATACTCAAACAAAGATCAGTGATAGAATTTGCAAAGATTGGGACAAGCATTATTTTTGCACCTCCATTTCGCCTCCTTAGCTCAGCTGGTAGAGCAACTGACTTGTAATCAGTAGGTCGCTGGTTCGATTCCGGCAGGGGGCTCTTGAAAATCAAGCACTTACAGCAGTAGGTGCTTTTTTCGTTTTAGGGCAAATGGTGGACGAAATTTGAAGGCTTAGTAGACAGTTCCGAGTAATTTAAGCTGCGCTTTGAGTTCCTTGAGACTGTATGTCAGCCTGCGCCAAGGCTACGGCTGACGAGGTCACGAAACTGTTCGCAACAGTTTTAATTGCGCCTTCAGTTCTTTGAGGCTGTCTGTAGCCGTGTTGATTTTTTCGTTGAACTCTTCCTTGTATTTGTCGGCATTTTTGGACCGGCCAAAGAACTCGAGGTTGTTGCGCCAAACTGCGATGTCGTTTTCTACCTTCAGTATCTTCTTGCGGATGGCCTGCTCTTTATGATAGATTTTCTGGCCACCCATAGGGTCGTTTTTCAAATCATGCAGCTGGTTCTCGAGTACCAGGCGGCTCTTGTCCTCCTCACTGAGCCCCTCTATGGAGTTCGTGAATTTTTGAACGGCCTCGTGGTAGCGGTTGCGGATGGTGTTGATATCCTTACGCGGAACAAAGCCGATCTGGTTAAAGCGTTCTTCGATTTCTTTCAGCAGTTCGCGCGTGGCAGTTTTGTCGGCAATGTGTTTTTCAAGTTCGGCACAAATGGCTTCTTTCTGCTTCAGGTTTTCTACCTGCTCGCTCTCTTGCTTGCCTTGCTGGTTGCGCTTGGCATCGAAGAAATAATCGCACGCCTCTTTGAACTCCTTAAAAACTTTCTCCCTAAATTTTTCGGGCACAGGGCCAATGTTTTTCCACTGCTGCTGGATATTCTTGAGTTCGTTCGAGGCTTTGTCCCACTCCTGGCTATCTTTTAACTCGATGGCACGCTGCACCAATTCATTTTTCTTTTTCAGATTGCTGTCGCGCTCTTCATCCAACTTCTTGAAGAAAACACTCTTGTTACTGAAGAATGTTTTAAAGGCCGACCAGAATTTCTTGTTCACTTCCTTCGATTTGCTCCTTGGGAGTCCGCCAACAGCTTCCCACTTCTTCTGGATATCCAGAACTTCTTTGGTTTTCTGGTTCCACTCTTTAATTCGGTCGGACTGGAACGATGTGTACGCTGCTACTTCATCGCAGAGTTTATTCTTATGTTCAAGATTCGCGTTGAGTTCCTGCTGTAATGTTTTGAGGTACTCGTCACGCCTTGCGTACACCGAGTCGGACGCAGTTTTGAAGCGTTGCCACACGGCCTCCTTGTCTTCCATGGGCACGGGGCCGATGTGTTTGAACTCGTGGTGGAATTCGTTCAACTCACGGATGGCATCTTTTATTTTTTCTACTCCGGCAAGTTTTTCGGCACGGGCGCAGAGTTCGAGTTTCGCTTCTAAATTCTTTTTGCGGTCGAGTTCTTTTAATTCAAAGTAGATGCTCTGGTTGTCGTAAAATCTGTCTACCAGCGCGTGGTAGTTAGCCCATAGTGTGCGGGCTTGTGTGCCCGGAACGGGCCCGGTATTTCTCCACTCCTTCTGCAGGTCTTTGAAGATATTAAACTGGTTGGAGGCATCCTGCGAATCAACGAGCTCGCGAAGTTTCTCCAGCAAATCTGATTTCTTGCGGTAGTTATCGTTACGCTGATCTTCCAGGCTGCGCAACATTTGTGTGCGCTTGTCCTTGATCTGCTTGAACGAGGTTTCGAACTGTTGTGTGAGTTCGTCAACCTTATAGGAGAAGTCATCGGCTACGCCACCATCGAGAATGAAACGGTTGAGGGCAGCAGTGCGCTCACGGTCGCGGAGTTCATCGAACAGTGGCTTGATATCGCGGAGCACGCGATCGATTTTCTTTTGATCGCTTTCTTTGGCAAGTTCTTTAATGAGGTCGACAAACTGGGCTTTGGTGAAGTGGCTGTAGTCTACGTGTTCGTAATCTTCATCCTGGGCTTGTTCGGTGTCGTCCTTTTCGGAAAGGTCGGCCTCCGTCTGCAATACGGCATTGGCATGGCTATCAACCACATCGGTCCCCTGTAAATAATCCTGTTCTTTTTCTCTGTCCATCTCCATGGTCAATATTCATTTCAACGCGTTTAGCGTAAATTTAGTAAAAA
>DASTYM010000446.1:0-2800 GCA_035764995.1 Cyclobacteriaceae bacterium
ATCTCACAACTGGCTGAAGGAAATTTGAACCTTGCACTTGCCCTGGCCGAAAATGAAGAAGATGATAACGCCCAGCTTTTCATTGATTGGATGCGCGCGTGCCATAGTAAAAAACGACTCGGAGAACTTGTTGCCAAAGCAGATGAATTTCATGCACTCGATAAATTACGTCAGCGGAACATTCTTCACTATGGCATGAACATGATGCGGGAGACGCTGCTCAGTATTTCGCAAGCCGATTCCATTCATCGCATTCAGGGCGAAGAGTTGAAATTTATTAAGCAGTTTAGTACAGTGATGAATGTACAGAAGATTGAAAAATCTTTCCAGTTGATGAATGATGCAACGTATCACCTCGAACGAAATGGAAGTGCTAAAATGATTTTTTTGGATCTTTCTCTTCAACTATCTAAAACCATCAACCCATGAACAAGACCATCCGCATCGGAACAAAAGGAAACAAACTTGGGTTGTGGCAAGCCGAGTATGTAGCCAACCTCATCAAACCATCTGCATATACAACTGAAATTATTTCAGTTGAGGATGAGCACAAGGGTGATCCGAAGAAAAACCTGGAAATGAAACTTCTGAAGGGTGACATTGACATTGTCGTTCACCACGGAAAAGATGTACCCTCTGAGTTGCATGAAGAACTTGAGCTGGTAGCCTTCACCGAAAGGGAATCACCCAATGATGCCGTGATTAGCCATCATCGCGACCTTGACCTTAATTCCGATGCGATTAAGATAGGTACTTCTTCAATCAGGCGAATTGCCTTCATTAAACACTTTTATCCATTTTCAAAACCCGTGTTTGCACATGGTGACATTCCCAATCAAATCAAACAGATGAAAGCAGGCGAGTATGATGCGTTATTACTTGCCTATGCCGATGTGCATCATCTTGGACATGACGATCTGCTGGTTGAAAAAATTGAAACGAGTTATTTCGTACCCGCTGTTGGCCAGGGAACAATTGTAGTGGAGTGCCACAAAAAACTTTCATTCGATAAAAAAGAAGTGATTCAGCGATGGGTCAATCATGAAGAGACAGAAGATTGCATTCGCACGGAACGGTCGTTCTCCAAGACCCTGAACCATGGATATAATATTCCTGTTTTTGGCTATGCGCAGTATGAAGGCAACCTTATTACGCTGAAGGCCGGAGTCATATCGCTGGACGGAAAACAGGTGGTGAAAACCAAGCGCTCATCGACCGTGGCAGAGAGTAAAGAACTTGGCAAAAAAGTTGCTTTTGAAGTTCTTCAAAATGGCGGTGAAAGAATTCTTCAGGAAATTCATTCCTGACATTCCTGCTGTTGACTAACAAACTATTTACCTATTTTTGCGGCCTTACTGGATATGGTTATGACTAAATCGATTCTGTCGCTGTTGCTTTTCGTGTGTCTGCTCTCGGCCTGTGCCCAACCGGGTAAAAAAGAACAGGTCGTTACAATTAAGACCAAGTATGGCGACATGGTGGCTATTTTATATGATGAAACACCGAAGCACAAAGCGAATTTCCTGAAGCTCACGAATTCAAAATTCTATGATAGTTTACTATTCCATCGTGTGATCACCGACTTTATGATTCAGGGTGGAGATCCCGATTCAAAAAAGGCAACAGCCAATCAGCCCTTAGGAAGAGGTGGTCCGGGTTATACGGTAGATGCGGAGATTAATCCGAAATTCTTTCACGAAAAAGGTGCTCTATCTGCTGCCCGTTTGGGTGATGGAATGAATCCCACGAAAGCATCCAGCGGAAGCCAGTTTTATATTGTACAAGGAAAGAAAATATCAGTAGAGGAATTAACGCAATTGGAGTTGAACCTTCGCAACCAACGAAAGAGCATGATTCTTCGTGAAATAATTATGATGCCCAAGTATGAGTCGGTCAGGGCCCTCATTAATGAAAAACAACAGGCGCAGGACGGACAGTGGCTAAATTCATTCTTTGAAAAAAGTGATACGCTTATCGTAAAAGAAAAACCAGGATATAAATCATTCACATTCTCCCCGGAACAAAAAGAGGCCTATAGCAACCTCGGTGGCGCCCCACATCTGGATGGTGATTATACTGTTTTCGGAAAAGTAATTAAAGGCCTTGAAGTAATTGATAAAATTGCTGAGCAACCCAAGGGAGCTGCTGATCGGCCGGCAGAAGATATTCGCATGTTCGTGACGGTAGAAGAAATGTCAAGAAAGAAAATTGAAAAGGAATACGGATACATTTTCCCAGAGGTAAAAAAATAATCTCCCCAATGAAAATTCTTGTTACAGGAGCAAACGGACTTCTTGGTCAAAAATTAGTTGCGCTACTGCAACAGGATAAAAACATTGAACTCATCGCCACTGCGAGGAATACACTGGTTGCATCTCTAACACGCGGAGAGTTTCACCCACTTGGCACCACCAGCAAGGATCAGGTTGAGAAAGTTGTAACCAAAACAAAACCAGATGTAATCATCAACACGGCAGCGATGACGCAAGTTGATGATTGCGAAAGAGATCATGAAGCTTGTATCGCCAACAATGTAACAGCTGTAGAGAATCTCATTTATGCATCTAAGCTGGTTGATGCACATTTCATTCATCTGTCTACTGATTTCATCTTCGATGGTACTGAGGGCCCATTAGACGAACTGGCTGAACCTCATCCGGTAAATTTCTATGGAGAAAGTAAATTGGCAGCAGAACAACTCATCCGCTTCAGCGATATTAATTGGTGCATTTTACGAACTGTATTGGTTTATGGCGTAGTGCCTGATATGAGCCGGTCTAATATTGTTTTGTGGGTCAAG
>DASTYM010000447.1:0-3051 GCA_035764995.1 Cyclobacteriaceae bacterium
AATTTACAATCGTGAAAAAGTAAAGTTTATTAAAAAACTGTGTACTTCACATTGGTGAACGTGCCAGACAGTTTAACTTTCTTTCCAATTGATTGCTGCACATGGACATCGAATGATCCTGAAATGGATTTATTTACAGGGTCACTTTCTGATATTGTAACTGTACCGTCCTCATTTCCAATAAAAATTGAAGTGTACAATTCGCCATCCATGGTAAAGGTAACAACCGCACCGTCACACAGGGAGGTTCCCTGGTTGGGCCCTGTAAGATCGATACATTCCACATAGGGGCTTTGATTCTCTCCCAGTTCTGCGTCATAAGTGGCGTCATATTTCTTTTCCAGAACTCCATTTTCGGGAGGGTTTTGGAAATCCCAGTTAGTAACTGTTATCGTTACCATTTCCGAGAAACTATTGGAAGCCGATATTGTCAGTGATTGTTGCTTATGGCTATACTCAACTTTTGTTTGAAGCAACCCGGTAATCGTCTGAACACTTTTGGTAATCCTGTCAGCTGAATACACAAAATGCGTACTCTCTTCAGTAGTATTGTCACTACAAAAAGTAAACATACCACTCATTGTCAGAATAAAGACCAGGGATAGAATTCTTAATTTAACACTCTCATTCATGTTTCAAAAAAGCAATAAAAAGTTTGGATTCACAAAGCGCAGAAATCGTAAATTTATCAACTATGTTTATTATCGACCTTCACTATATTGTTCCGCTTGATCAGCTTGATGCGCACATGACCGATCATGTTAAGTTTCTACAGAAATACTACAAACTCAATGTGTTTGTAGCCTCTGGCCGAAAAGTACCGCGAACTGGTGGCATTATTCTGGCATTAGCTAAATCAAGGGAAGCGTTGGATGACATTATCCGGGAAGATCCATTTTACCTATATAAGCTTGCCGAGTTCAAGGTAACCGAGTTTCAGACCTCACAAACGCACCCGGAATTCAAAAAACTATTGATGGGGCTTTAAAAATTGACGAGTTTTAGTATTCAGCTACATCTTGCACCATGGACAAATTACTAGCCTACCTTGAAAGCAGCATTGCAGATGAAGTCTTTTCTCGGAATGAAAAGAAGACATTCAAATCTCTTGTCAGTGAATCGATGCTAGACCAAAATCAATTGGGCTTTTTACGAAGTAAGATATATGAGTTGGCCGGTAAGAGGATAACACCCTCGAACCACGAGTTTATTCTGGAGTGGATTAAGACAGCCAACGGTGCATTGATTCTTCCATCAGCCGAATCAACGGATGCATTTTTTAGCCCCGGTGAAGCTTGCCGTAATACCATCATCCGGCAAATTGAAACAGCTATTGAGAAACTTCATATTTGTGTTTTCACAATTAGTGACGACAGCATCACCAACAGTTTGCTAACAGCCCACAAAAAAGGCGTTCAGATTAAGTTGATTACAGATAATGACAAGTCGTTGGATATGGGCTCGGATATTGAGCAACTTGCTGACGCAGGTATTGCTGTGAAGATGGATACGAGTCCCAATCACATGCATCATAAATTTATGTTGTCTGATCAACGCTCGCTCATTACAGGCAGCTACAACTGGACGCTGAGCGCAGCAAAATACAACCACGAAAACATTATTGTTACCCGCGAAGCAGGTGTGGTAAGATCTTTTGCCCTGCAGTTTGATCAACTTTGGAATGTGATGGAAGCTTATCACCACTAAGGTCTTTCTTGAATTCACCAAATTCGTTTCAGCTTACTGATACGGGCCGTCTTCATGTCGATTCCGTCCGAGATTATCTTGACGTGTTTGAATGGCTCGGAGGGGAAAAATGTTTCGGTCATAACGAGTAATCCACTATCCATAAAAATTTCAACCGAAGATTGATCGACAAAAAGCCGAACATCGGTTGGGAACGAAGTAATGGATCGATAGCCTTTACCAACGCCAGGAAACTTAGGTGAGAAATCATTTTTTCCGGCTGCGGTTCTATCTACCACCACAGCATTCTCTGTCTGCGTGTAATGAATAACCAACTTCTCTCCCACCGTATTAAACAATTCAATCGAGAAATCGTCTTTCTCAACACCGTCCAGTTCAATCAATAGTTCGAATTGACCTGTTTCCATTTCAGACGAAGTCAGAATAGTTTCACCCTTAACGGGTCTTTTGCGAATCGTGAACGATTTACTTGCCAACGACTCTATTTCTTTGACTGGCCG
The DNA here is from genome assembly GCA_035764995.1 of Cyclobacteriaceae bacterium. Lineage (GTDB taxonomy): Bacteria > Bacteroidota > Bacteroidia > Cytophagales > Cyclobacteriaceae > UBA2336. The sequence continues at coordinate 2,208 of DASTYM010000447.1, forward strand.
CGATGCCAGTCGTGTACCTGCCGGGGTTGTTGTCAGTACGAATTCCCGGGGTAACGTCATGGCACTGCGCCACGCATACGTTGGCACCACTTGGGCGTACTCCCAGTTACCCATCCAGCCTAAAAACAATCTGCGCCCATCACTGGCAGGAATATTCGACCAGGTAACGCCTGCATAATTATCGTGACCCTGATCGATCCATAATGATTTATCCGGAGGATTATCATTCACGAATTTCTTCCCATCAAAACTTCCCACGAAATATTGGGTTCCAGAACCTCCGTTCGGGGCACCCGGATTAATGCTCACCAACATCACCCACTTTTCTTCGCCTCCATCAACTTTCAAAGGAAACAGATCGGGACATTCCCACACACCTCCATGACTACCAACTCCAAGCCCAAACTCGCTGTTCTTAGTCCACGATTTCAAATCTGGTGATTCAAATAATTCAATATGATTCTGGACGGCCAAAATCAGAATCCATTTCCCTGAAGCTTCGTACCAAAAAATTTTTGGATCACGAAAATCCTTTATGCCGGGGTTTTTCAACACGGGATTTTTATCATACTTCGTCCATGAGCGACCATTATCCAAACTGAATGCTATTCCTTGAGTTTGATAATCATTGCGACCAGCTTTTTCGCCTTCCATCTTGTGATAGGTGAACATCGCAACCATTGGCGGATTATCTTTCGTTCCTAACCCGCTTGTGTTTTGATGATCGACAACCGCACTTCCAGAGAAGATATATCCAAGGCTGTCGGGATACAATGCAATTGGTAAGTGCTCCCAGTAAATCATATCCTTACTGATGGCATGTCCCCAGTGCATTGGTCCCCAC
>DASTYM010000448.1:0-3673 GCA_035764995.1 Cyclobacteriaceae bacterium
AAGTAAAGGAAGTTTCCATTCCAGGTTCGCAGGTGAGAACCATTACGTCATCAATTGTGAAAGGTCAGGAGTACGAGCTTCAGATTTTATTGCCCGGAAACTACAATCAAAACACAAAAAAATATCCTGTTGTTTATTTGATGGACTCACAGTGGGATTTTCCGCTGGTTAAGTCGTTGTACGGCCAACAATATTATGATGGCTTCATTCCCGAGCTGATCATTGTAGGCGTAACATGGGGAGGCCACAAACCAAATCCAGATAGTTTAAGGGCACGCGACTACACTCCCACTCCTGAAACACGTTTACCTCAAAGCGGTGGCGCTGATAATTTCCTATCCTTCATGAGGACCGAATTGTTTCCGTTCATCGAAGCCAACTATCGCGCTGAAAATACCGATCGAACAATTGCTGGTTGTTCGCTTGGCGGATTAATTACCCTGTACGCATTATTCTCACAACCCGATATGTTTGATAACTACGTAGCTGCCAGTCCTGCTTTTGGGTGGGGTCGTGAGGTTATCTACAAATTCGAACAGAATTTCAGCGATACAAAATCAGGGAAGCGACTCTATATGACCATGGGAGGCGTTGAAAGAAATGTTGCGGATTACAAAAGATTCGAGCAGTATTTATTTTCAAAAAAGTATACCAATCTAAAACTTGAGAGCAGGATCCTTGATAACACCGGCCATTCGGGAACAAAGGCCGAAGGGTTTTCACGCGGATTGCAATATGCGTTTCAAAAGAATGAGGTTGCCCTTTCTCCAGCGCAACTCAATAAATACGCGGGTAAATATTCCCTCCCAAACAAATCAACAGTAGAACTCAAAGTCGAAAAAGATAAACTCGTGCTGTACTTCAGTCCCGGCAATCGATTTGAACTTCTTGCTGAAAACGAACATGATTTTTACTCGCTGTCCGAGTTTTTAAACATTCATTTTACAGATGTTGGCTTTGAACTAAATCGATATAACAACACTCAGTCATTAACTAAAATAAAATAGTTATGAAAAAATCCAGAAGAGAATTTCTATTTACATTAGGCATGGGCGCATTGGCAATCCCAACATTGGCGTCTGTTTCAACTAGCTCAAAAGAAAAAAATCAAAGTACTATGAATCAAAAGAAACTAGGCATCGCTTTGGTAGGACTTGGCTCTTATGCGGGCGGGCAATTGGCACCTGCACTCCAGGAAACCGAGCATTGTTACCTGGCTGGCATTGTAACCGGGACACCTTCTAAAATTCCAACCTGGAAAGACAAATACAAGATCCCCGATAAAAACGTTTACAACTATCAGACATTCGACAGTATCAAGGATAACAAGGACATCGACATCGTGTATGTGGTTCTTCCCAACTCTATGCATGCCGAATATGTAATCCGTGCAGCTGCTGCCGGTAAGCACGTAATCTGCGAAAAGCCAATGGCCATTACGGTTGAAGATTGTGATCGCATGATTGCTGCGTGTAAGAAGGCAGGAAAAATGCTCTCGATTGGATATCGGTTGCACTTCGAACCATACAACCTTGAAATGGTGAGGCTCGGAAAAGAAAAAACGTTCGGAAAACTAAAGAAAATGTCAGCAGGCTTTGGTTTCAGACCGCCATCAAATGTTTGGAGATTAAAGAAGGAAATGTCGGGCGGTGGCCCGTTGATGGATGTTGGAATTTATTGCATCCAGGGATTTTGCTATGTGAGCGGAACAGAACCGTTATCAGTAACTGCACAGGAAGGAAAGAAGACTGACCCTGAAAAATTCAAAGATGTGGAGGAGTCGTTAACGTGGCAATTCGAAATGCCTGACGGTGTCATTGCAGAAGGTACCACAAGCTATGGTGAAGGAATGAATTACCTGAAAGCCGAAGCAGAAAACGGAATATTTGAACTGACCTCTGCTTATAATTACTCCGGACAAAGAGGACAGACTTCAAAAGGTCCAATGAATTTTCCACACGTCAATCAACAAGCCAGACAAATGGATGATTTTGCGCTGGCGATTACAAATAACAGACCAACGCCTGTTCCCGGAGAAATGGGCAGACGCGATGTTAAATTGTTAACGGCTATTTATGAGGCCATGAGAACAGGGAAGAAAATCCAAATCAAGTAATGAACCGACCCTCCGTCCTTATCCTGCTTTTATTCCTAATCCTCACAGGGAAAAACGCCCATGCTCAACTCAGCAATTGGCCCAGCGGCACTTCCCCCCAAGAAATCGGAAAGAAAGTTTCACATCGGTTTCTGCAATCGCCCCATGGTGTTTATGGATACGGTGCTAAGCCTCATATTCCTTATTTTGAAGTTTGTACCTGGTATGGCGCTCTCACGTTTGCCAAAGAGACGCGAAACAAGGAGTTGTCAAGCATGCTGGAAGATCGATTTACAACGCTGACAGAAAAAGAAGCCCATCTTTATCCAAAACCCGATCATGTCGATTACAATGTTTTTGGTGCTATGGTACTGGAGCTCTATCTCCAAACGCAAAACAAAAAATATCGCGACATGGGCGTTGCTTACGCTGATAAGCAATGGGATATCCCAACTGATTCAGCATTGACAGATCAGGCCAAACAATATGTGAACGATGGTTACTCCTGGCAAACCCGTTTGTGGATTGATGATATGTACATGATCTCGATGGTACAGTCACAAGCATATCGGGCAACAGGAGATAAGAAATATTTGGAACGTGCAGCTAAAGAAATGGTTTTCTACCTGAATAAATTACAACAGCCGAATGGATTGTTCTACCACGCTCCCGATGTTCCATTTTTCTGGGGCCGCGGAAATGGATGGATGGCAGCCGGCATGACCGAGTTGCTGAGAGTTCTTCCAACCGAGAATCCTCATTATCCCAGAATCCTGGAGAGTTATAAAAAGATGATGAATACATTGCTGAGCTACCAAACCGAAAGCGGTGCCTGGAGACAATTGATTGATGATGACCAAGCGTGGAAAGAATCTTCCTGTACAGGCATGTTCACATTCGCTTTGATCACAGGAATTAAAAATGGCTGGCTGGAAAAAACTCAGTATGAAGATGCAGCCAGGAAAGGATGGCTGGCTGTAGTGTCGTTCATCAACGAAAACGGAGATGTTACAGAAGTTTGCGAAGGCACAGGAAAAAATAACAATCATCAATACTACCTCGACAGAAAAAGAAATGTTGGCGACTTTCACGGGCAAGCGCCTGTGCTCTGGTGTGCTACTGCCCTGTTGAGAAAATAAAATTATTCAGAGCTTCAACTTCTCAGGATTCTGATAGTTGTTCCAAAATCGGATTAAATGGATCTGTTTATTCTTCACCTTAAAAAGTAAAGTAATCTGCTTGCGTACGACTGCTTTCCGAATTTCCTGATAATCTATTTGAGGGTATAACTCGGGGTGACTTGTAATCAATTCGATAACCGCTTCAACATCCTCAATAAATTCAACCGCCACTTGCGATGACCATTCCTTCTGCAAATAATCTATATTTTGATGATAATCTGCTATTGCGTCATCCGACCATATGACTTGCATGCCGGAGGATTATTTAAACAGGTGAGCATACTTCTTTCGTGTGGCTTCCGTCACTTCTTCGTGTGGTTTAAATCTGCCTTCATTTATAGACTGAACGCCTTTGTCAATGGCTGCTTTTTCTTCCTGACTTAGATTGATATCTGTT
>DASTYM010000449.1:0-14409 GCA_035764995.1 Cyclobacteriaceae bacterium
GAGATTTTAACCTGCATCAGGGCGATGCGAACGAGCTGGCTGAATTTGTTGATACCAATCATGGCGACTTTAACACCCGTAAAATTTTTCTTGATAATTATCCGCAGCAGTCCAGACCGGGTGGTGAGATTTCGTTGGAAACCAACAAGCTGATTGAAGAAGCTTTTAACAGTGGAGCTGTTGCTATCAACTATACCGGTCATGGCGGAGAACGTTTATGGGCACAGGAAAAAATCTTCGATGACCTGACAATCTCCAGGCTTGAGAATAAGCGTCTTCCTTTACTGGTAACGGCAACGTGCGAATTTGGGAGACAGGATGATCCGGCATTAATCTCAGGTGCAGAGCTTTGCATGCTTCGCAAAGAAGGAGGTGCCATCAGTTTAGTAACCACATCCAGGCCGGTAAATGCCGCCACCAACTTCCTGTTGAATGAAGCATTCTACAATGCATTCTTCCAAAAAGAAAATAATCGGTACCTGACACTCGGTGAGATTTTCAGGCGAACAAAAAACAATAGCATCAGCGGAGTATCTAATAGAAATTTCTCATTGATTGGTGATCCTTCTCTCCATTTAGTCATGCCTCCCGACAGCATCAAGATTACGCAGGTAACAACAGCATCCGGCTCCAGCACATTAAAGGCACTTTCAACTGTAACCGTCAAGGGTGAAGTAGTGAATGCTAACGGTGAAACTATTTCAGCATTCAATGGTATTGTAGAAGCCACCTTGTTCGACAAGGAAACTTCCTTTATCACACTCGGTAATGAAAATCAACCTTATCCGTACAAGCAATGGTTCAATGCACTCTTCCGCGGAAAAGCTACAGTGAAAGACGGAGTTTTTGAATTTCAGTTTGTGGTTCCGAAGAATATCGCCTACCAGGTGAATGAAGGAAAATTAAGTTTATATGCTTATGACACATTGAACAAAGCCGAAGCAACGGGATTCTCTCAAGACTTCGACATCGGTTCAAGTGAACTCAGTCCCGAAGTTGATTTAACTCCACCTACGCTTACATTATTTATGGGTGACACAACATTTATTAATGGCGGCATAACCAACCCCAACACAACGCTGATGGCACGCTTGTTTGATCAACATGGAATTAACATTTCAGGATACGGAATTGGAAACAGTATCATCGGTACTCTGGACGATTCACAAACCTATATACTGAATGATTTCTATGAGGCTGACCTGGATGATTTTACAAGGGGAACAATTTCCTTCCCTATGACCGACCTGGCCCCAGGCAAGCATACAATTACGGTAAAAGCATGGGACACATACAATAATCCGGTTCAGGCTATCGTTACCTTTACAGTGACAGATGGTGAAAGTCTTATCATTGAGTCATTTGGAAACTTCCCCAATCCATTTAAAACTTCTACTACTTTATTCTTTACGCATAATCGCTCCGGTGATGACCTTCAGGCAAGTCTCGTTTTGTATGATTTCACCGGCCGGGTTATTGAAACGCGTGAGATCAACATTCCCCAAAGTGGTTACCATGTTGAACTGGCCAGCATTAGCTGGAATATTGACGGTGAGAAAAAACAACCGACCGGCTTATACTTTGCAAGGCTTGTGGTTCGTTCTCTCGCGAATGGCTCTAAAAATGAGCAGGTTACAAAGCTTATTATGTCGAATTGATTATCTTTAAGCCCTTGAAAAAGAATTACATGAAGTCAGGTTTAATCGTTATCTGCGCATTGCTGATAACACCTTTAGCAGCAGCCCAGACGGTTACCGGAGCTGACACCACGTTCAGACCAATAACAACAGCAGTACCTTTCCTTACGATCAGCCCTGATGCACGCCATGCTGCCCTGGGTGATGCCGGTGTTGCTACTTCCGCTGATGCAAATGCTGCTTATTGGAATCCTGCCAAGTTGGTTTTTGTTGATAAGGCTTACGGAGGATCGTTGTCATTTACGCCATGGCTGGGAAAAATTACCAACGACATGTGGATTTCTTATTTGAGTGCTTTCTATAAGATAACACGTGAGCAAACTGTAGCCTTTGGTTTTAAGTATTTCGACCTGGGTGATTTTTATGCAAGAAGTTCTTCTAATGAACCGGAGGGAACATTCAATCCGAAAGAGTTTAGTCTTGATTTAACATACTCGAGATTATTAACCGAAAATCTGAGTGTCGGATTAACGGGTCGTTACATCCATTCTAATTTGTTAGGAAGTTACAATGGCTCTTCCATCACCGATACCAAGCCCGGAAACAGTGTTGCTGTTGACATCGGTGTGTATCAGACTTTCGAACTGAAAGGAGCAAAAACCAATACGTTGTCCTGGGCTGCAGCGATCTCAAACATTGGTGCGAAACTAACCTACTCTGACAGCGACAATAAAGACTTTCTTCCCACTAACCTTCGTGCGGGAGTTGCTTTTAAGACCGAACTTGATTTCGCCAACTCATTCACTTTCATTTTCGACTTTAATAAATTATTAGTGCCTTCTCCCAATGAAGACGGTACCATTCCTGATAAATCACTTTTGGGAGGAATGTTTGGATCATTCTCCGATGCTCCGGATGGATTCTCTGAAGAAATTAAGGAAATCATATTAAACCTGGGCGTTGAGTACTGGTATAAGGAAACTTTTGCCGGGCGAATTGGTTATTTCTCTGAATCTGTTCACAAAGGAAATCGTAAATACATGACACTTGGGGTTGGTTTCAGAAAAGACAGATTTGGTCTTGATGTAGCATACCTGGTACCAACAAACAAACGGGAGCACCCACTTGCTGAGACGGTTCGTTTCACCCTCCTGTTCCAGATCAATAAAAAAGAAAAAGAGGAAGAGACTGTTACAGAACCTGATTAATGCTGGACAGAAAGACCGCCCCCGCTTTTCAAAAAAGCAATTTCTTTGAACTCATTAAACCTGAAAAAATTACCCTGTCCAATGACATTTCATTAGTTATTGTGCCCGGTGGAGAACAGGAGGTTATCAAAATAGAATTGATAGTGAAGGCCGCTAAATGGCAGGAGACGCAGGCAGGCGTTTCTTATTTCACAGCCAATCTTCTTCAAAAAGGTACTGCCTCCAAAAACAGTTTTCAAATTTCCAGCGAACTTGATCAGTATGGCGTTCATCTCGAAGTGAACCCGGGGTATGATTTTACAAGCATTACGTTGTATGGCTTAACCAAGAATATGGATCGGTTTTTCGGACTGTTGTTTGAGATCGTTACACAACCTTCTTTTCCTGAATTGGAGCTGCAACAAGCTAAGGATATTTACACTCAGGGATTGAAGATCAACCTGGAGAAAACCAGTTACCTCGCTTCACGACAAATCAGAAAAACGCTTTTTGGATTTGATCATCCGTATGGCCGTGATGCTGAAATAGAAGACATTGAAAAAATTCAGCGGGAACACCTCTCCGCTTTTCATCAACATCATTACGGAAATTTTGAAATTATTTGTTCAGGAAAAATAACCGATACATTGCTGCAGGGATTGAAAAAGACTTTTGCTGCAGTGCGGGTATCCTCTGCTGCTAATACGATGGTGGCAAGAAAAGAAGAGCTCATCAGTAGCACCTACCTTGAAAAAGAGAATACAGTTCAAACTTCCATCCGGTTGGGCAAGCGAATGATTTCCAGAATTCACCCGGATTATCCAGCCTTGCTGCTGCTCAATCACATCCTGGGTGGTTATTTTGGTTCGCGTTTAATGAAAAATATCCGTGAAGAGAAAGGTCTTACCTATGGCATTTATTCATCTATGACTGCCCTGTTGCACGATGGTTTTATATCCATTGGAGCAGATGTCAATAAGGAGAACCGTGAGTTGACAATTATAGAAATCAAGAAAGAGCTCAACAATCTCAGGGCCCAGAAGGTTGGGGTAACCGAATTAGAAACCGCTAAAAATCATTTCATAGGAAGTCTGCAGGCAGAGATCACCACCCCTTTTGCGCATGCCGATAAAATCAAAAACATGCTGCTCTATTCATTGCCGGATGATTACTATCAATCATTGCTCATCAAAATCGATTCGGTAAATGATAGCACCCTGCAGGGAACAGCTGAGAAGTATTTTAATGAAGATAGTTTCAGCGTAGTAGCTGTCGGTTAGCACTCTGAATTGTGTTTGACGTGTTAATGTGTTAACGTTCGGTTTCAACAAGTACCTAACACGTTAACACCTCAACACTTTAACACTTAAAAATACAGAGAATCTACACCCTCAACAATTCACGAGAGATTACCAGTTTCTGAATTTCCGTAGTACCCTCATAGATCTGTGTAATCTTTGCATCGCGCATGAGGCGTTCTACATGATATTCTTTCACATAGCCATAACCACCGTGAATTTGAACCGCTTCCGTTGTTACTTCCTGAGCAATTTGCGAGGCAAAAAGTTTTGCCTGTGCAGCAGCTTTCACAAAATCTTTTTTCTGGTCTTTCAAATAGGCCGCTTGCCAAATCAACAAACGTGCTGCATCAATTTTCGTGGCCATATCGGCTAACTTAAATTGTATTGCCTGATGATTAGAAAGCTCTTTACCAAAAGCTTTTCTTTCTTTCGAATATTTCAGCGCAAGCTCATAGGCGCCCGATGCAATTCCCAATGCCTGGGATGCAATTCCAATACGGCCACCGTTCAGGGTTGTCATTGCGAACGTAAAACCAAAACCCTCATCACCAATCCGATTGGCTTTCGGAACTTTCACATCCGTAAACATTAATGAATGCGTATCCGATCCGCGAATACCCATTTTGTCTTCTTTCTTTCCAACCACAAAACCGGCCATGCCCTTCTCTACGATCAAGGCATTAATTCCTTTGTGCTTTTTCTCAGGATGTGTTTGCGCGATCACAATATAAACGCTTGCGCTATTTCCGTTGGTGATCCAGTTTTTCGTTCCGTTCAACAAATAATAATCACCTTTATCATCTGCAGTTGTTCGCTGACTGGTAGCATCTGAACCTGCTTCAGGTTCAGAGAGGCAAAACGCTCCAATGATTTCTCCTGTTGCCAGGCGCTTCAGGTATTTCTGCTTTTGTTCTTCGGTACCAAATTTCTCCAACCCCCAACACACAAGTGAATTGTTCACAGACATACACACTGAGGCTGAGGCATCTATCTTGGAAATTTCTTCCATTGCCAACGTATAGGATATGGAATCCATGCCTCCACCATTGTATTTCGGGTCAACCATCATTCCCATGAATCCGAGTTCACCCATTTTTTTGATTTGTTCCGTTGGGAATTTCTGGTGGGTATCACGTTCAATCACTCCAGGCAATAATTCATTTTGGGCAAAATCACGGGCTGCTTGTTGTACGGCTAATTGCTCTTCAGTGAGTTGAAAATTCATGGGCTCGGTAGGGATAAATTGAAGTCTCAAAAGTAGGAAACTTCGGTACGCTGGTCAATAAAAAAGCCCTGATCCCGAAAATTCTGGATCAGGGCTTAAAATTCTTTGCAAAGGAAATTAATCTCTTCTTCCTAAAAAGATCATGACATAGTATAGGAGCATCGTAATCGCACCAATGGCAGCTACAACATAAGTCATGGCTGCCCATTTTAAGGCATCTTTTGCCATGTCGTGTTCCTGGGTAGTAACTATTCCGCGTTGTTCAATCCAGACCAGTGCACGCTTGCTTGCATCAAATTCAACGGGCAAGGTAATCAACGAAAAAAGAGCAAAGACTCCATAACAGGCTATGATTACTAATAAGGCTGTATCAAATGAGAATAATCCTTTTACTGCAAATGCGCCAAACATCATGGCGAGAAAAATCATGTTAATAATTTTTGCGCTGATATTCTGAATCGGTACCAACGCTGATCTTAATTCCAGCATACTATATGCTTTTGCATGTTGTACCGCATGGCCACATTCGTGTGCAGCTACAGCTGTGGCAGCCGCATTGCGTCCGTTGTAGACATCCGGACTCAGGTTCACCGTCTTATTTGCCGGATTGTAATGGTCTGTTAATTGTCCTTCAACAGAAATTACTTTCACATCACTGATACCGTTATCCGCCAACATGAGGCGAGCTACATCAGCACCTGTCAAATTCTGTTTCAATTGTATTTGTGAATATTGATGAAATTTACCTTTCAAACGGGAACTCACAATCCAACCCACCAGCATGAAAAAGCCAGTGATAATTAATGCTCCAAAACCCATAGTTTTAAATTTTTTAAGATTAAAGTTATTCCAAAGATGCAAGCTTTGCACCAAAATCAAAAGTCTGCCAAAACGGCAATACCCCTCACTTATAGACGGATTCCCACTAAAAATAGCTTAAGAATCAGCCCTTTTTTTCTTCACCAAAACTGATGTTATGAGCAATGCAACCGCACCGCCTGCCATCATATTAAAGGTTTGCCAACCATGAAAGACAAAGGTGAATGCGACTGCATCGGAGTGCGGGATTTGGTACAGGAAAACGAGACCTGCCGGAACAAGCGCATGATAAGAACCGGTACCTCCCGGCAGTGGTGCAGCCATGGCAATAGAGCCAATGGCAAAAAGTGAAAGTACAGCGCTCAACCCTAAATGACTTGTTTCTTTAAACGCAAGAATTACACAATAACTCATCAGGAAATACAATACCCAGATTGCTATTGAGTACAGAATGTAAAGAGATTTTCTCTCCAGTTTAAAGACTGCGCTAAGCCCTTGTTTAAAACCTGCAATGGTCTTCTTAAGAAAGGCATTTAATTTTTGATTTTTCCTGGCGAGCCATAAAAAAAACAAAACACTGCAAACACCCGCTATGGCAACCAGTAACAATCCGGTAAATTTTCCAGGTAACACAGAGGTTTGAATGGGAAGCGTTCCAATGAAAGCAAAAAGTTTTTCCGATTCGACCGCGAAAGCAATCACCAGCAATAACACAAGGCAGAGCAAATCCGTTAAACGCTCTACCACCACCGTTCCAAATGAAACTTCCACCGGGCTATGATCAAGTTTATAAAGATTATAGCATCGCGAAACTTCACCACCTCTTGGAATAACCAGGTTAACCAGATACCCCACCAGCAGCGATAAGAAACCGTTTTTCAAGCTTACTTCCTGACCGGCAGTTTTCATCAACATTCTCCAGCGTTCGGCACGAATCACGTGACTGAACATGAGCAACGTTGCCATCATCAATAACCAGCCTTTGTTAGCGGCTTGCCAGGTGTGATAGATGTATTCCCACTTATTTTCACCTTCCTTCACATGCAATCCGCGCAGCGAAAACCAAACAAGAAATCCTGTGATCGCCAGGATTAAAACGTACTGAAAAAATGCTTTGAGATTGGATTGCACGATCAGATCAGTTTGTTATCGGGGGAAGGAAAAATGATGGAAGGTTTGAATTTTTTGGCCTCCTCAAAATCCATGGAAGCATATGAAAAAATAACAACGACATCACCCACCTGAGCTTTTCGGGCTGCCGGGCCGTTGAGCGTTATCGTACCTGAGCCTCTTGCTCCCTTGATGGTATAGGTCTCCAAACGTTCTCCGTTATTGACATTCACCACGGTAACCTTCTCGCCTTCAATCATGTTTGCGGCATCCAGCAAATCTTCGTCAATGGAGATGCTGCCCACATAATGCAATTCTGCCTGCGTAACCTTTACGCGATGAATTTTAGATTTTAATACTTCTATGAACATAATTAAGGCCGCAAAGATAGTCTATAGTCTATCGGGACAAAAACATATTATCAATCAATCGAACATCACCTATAAAAGCTGCCGTACACAGAATGGGTGATACTGCCTCTTCAACGCTATTCAGCAATTTTAAGTTTTCACTATCTGCAACCTCAAAATACTCGAGTTTAATTTCAGGATCTTTATCAAGCATTTGATGAACTTTCAATTTTACTGCTGCAATCGCTGATCCGTTTTTTAACATGTCAGATGCCTGCATGAGTGATTGATACAAAAGCACTGCTTTCTTTCGTTGTGTTTTTGTTAATCGCATGTTACGCGATGACATTGCCAACCCATCGGGCTCACGCAAGGTGGGAACGCTTTTCAACTTGACATTGAATTTAAGCTCATGAACAAGTTGTCGGATGATGGCAAATTGTTGCCAGTCTTTTTGTCCGAAGTAAGCATAATCAGGCTCAACGATGTGAAAGAGTTTGGAAACCACTAACGCTACACCACTGAAGTGACCGGGCCGAAACTTTCCTTCCATGACCCGTTCGAGATTTCCAAAGTCAAATCGAACGGTGCTTTCTGATTCGTACATCACCCCATTATCGGGAAAAAACAAGGCGTCACATCCAACTTTTTCCATCATGGCAATGTCCATATCCGGGGTTCGGGGGTATTTCTCCAAATCAGCAGGATTATTGAACTGGGCGGGGTTCACAAAAATGGAAGAAATGGTTATGGGATTATCCCTTTTGGAGGCCTGAATAAGAGAAAGATGACCCTCATGGAGGGCCCCCATGGTGGGTACAAAACCGACCGTTTGACCCAACCTCCGTTTTTCAACTAAAAATGCCTTCAGGGGAGCGATTTCCTTGAAAATCTGCATGTTGTAAAGCCTTAAAAAGGGTGGTAAAGGTAGGTTAATTGTGGAAAGATGTTGAATAAGGGGGGTAATTTTTGTACTTTTGTGCCTCGTTTCCCGTTCAAAATAAATCCAATAACTATGTCAAAGCTCAGAATTCTCTATGTGGCCAGTGAGATAAACCCTTTCCTTCAGACCTCTGAGGTAGCTGATTTCGTACGCAAGCTTCCCCAGGCCATGCAGGAAAAAGGAATGGAGATCAGGATTCTGGTACCGCGTTTTGGAATTATCAACGAACGCAAGAACAGATTGCACGAAGTCGTTCGTTTGTCAGGAATTAACATTGCCGTTGGCGATGAAGAGAAACCATTGACAATCAAGGTTGCTTCAATTCCTAATGCCAAGTTACAAGTGTACTTCATCGACAACGAGGACTACTTCCACCGCAAGTCAGTTTTCCACGATAAAGAAAATCGTTTCTATGCCGATAACGATGAGCGCGCTATTTTCTTTTGCAAAGGAGCAATTGAAACGGTTCGCAAGTTAGGATGGGCGCCTGATGTGGTGCATTGTAATGACTGGATCACCAGCTTCATTCCGTTGTACCTGAAAACTACATACAAGAACGATCCGCTATTCAAGCAGACTAAAACAGTATTCACTATCTACAATAACAGCTTTAACTTTAAGTTTAAAGATGATATCATGACGAAGGTGAAGATGATTGACATCGAAGATAAAATGCTCGGAAATTTAAAAACAGCCGACTATGAAGGCTTTATTAAAATGGGTGTTGAGTTCTCAGATGCTGTAATCACAGCCGGTGAAAACAAAAAACTTGAAGGCCTCTTCAAGAAAATGAAAGAAAAGAAAGTTGAAACAATCGATAAAGACGAAAATTACACCGAAACATACTATAATCTGTATAATGAACTTGTGGGTTAAGCGAGCGGGGCAGCTTCTAGTGGCTGCCTTGTTCTTGATGTCTTGTGAAGACGATACATATCTTTTAGGATTCCAAAATAAAAACAAAAAATTCAACGTTCGGTACCAGGAGTTTTCATTGCCCAGCACAGTAGTATTGGTTGATTCAATTGTTACTGACAACCTGGATGGAAGCTCAAGACTTCTCGTAGGACAATACCAGGACCTTCGCTTTGGAAACGTTCGTTCTGAACTCTATACGCAATTCTTCCCGGCTGTCAGAGCAACTCTTGATGCTGATGCGATTTATGATTCTGTTACCATAAAAGTGAGGCTTGATTTTTATTCATATGGGAAGCTGGGAGAGAGTGAAGAACGATTTACGATTCACGAAATAACCGAGGATTCCCTTACCTATACGAAACGATATTATTACAACTCAATCGTTGGATATGACCCGACACCAATCGGTGAGGCTACCTCGCTTGTTAACACCGACTCGTTATCAAAACATGCAGCACTGGGTACGAATGCTGATACACTTTTATTCCAGGGTAAACTTTCAGATGATTTTGGGTTGAAACTACTTAACCGCGCTAAAGTTGAAGTTGATTCGACCTTCTCCAGACAAGAGTTTAGTTACCTGATGAAGGGGCTTGTATTTGCTCCATCCCAAAGCAATATGATTATCGGGCTCAACACGAACTCTAATAGCGAGATTACATTGCATTATCACACAGACGAGGAAGATTCATTGAAAAGAATATACCGCATTGGTTTTACTACTTCAGGCTCGGTCGGCTTTAACAACATTACTACTACCCGTACTGGTGATTTAGCTGCGATATCACAACCGTACGAAGGGTATGCACCCGCGAGCGGTTTACGCTACTTGCAAAACGGATCGCCCGTTATTACCAAACTTGACATTAGCGAATTTTATCGCTTCATCACGGGCTCATCAGACGGAATTACGGACTCTATCACGCACATGGAAATCAATGCGGCTGAAATCTCCATGAACATTGAGCCTCCGCAGGATGGTTTACCACCGCCAGCTGATCTCTACCTGCGTGTTATGAATTCAGACGATCTTTATTTGAATAATGCCCGTAATACAGACAGTACTTTTATGGATGGATTTTACGCCTATACTGGATATGTTCCTTCCCTGAACAGAGTTTTTGGTTCATACTATTATCCTGGCAATGATGTTTCGACCGAATGGATTAAACTGTCCTATGACTCGAAGACAAATAAGTATGTTGGTTTTGCCACGCTCTTTTTCCAAAATCTCTTTCTTAAGAAAGAGTCAGATCGAAAAATGGGAGTAACAAACCCGAATCAAATTCATTATTTGGGGTTAGTTCCTTTTAACCCGGTCATGGGAAAATCGGTTAACCGTGCTGTTATTAACTCGAACAGCATTAAATTAAAGGTAACGTATACAACCCCAAAAACCACTAATCAATAAATTATCATGTGCGGAATTGTCGCTTATGTTGGCCCTCGCGATGCACAACAAGTAATTATCAAAGGTCTTAAAAGACTTGAATACCGCGGTTATGATAGTGCAGGTATTGCATTATTGAACAATGGTCTTAATGTTTACAAAAAGAAGGGCAAGGTATCAGAGCTGGAAGAACATTTGAACGGAAAGGAACTTGCCAGTCATATTGGAATTGGCCATACCCGATGGGCTACCCATGGCGAACCGAACGATGTTAATGCACACCCCCACTACTCATCCTCCAAAAAGCTGGCGATTATTCATAACGGTATTATTGAGAATTACAGTTCGTTAAAACAGGAGCTGATCAATAAGGGTCACTCCTTCTCGAGCGACACAGATACCGAAGTATTAATTCATTTTATCGAAGACATCCACGACAACAATAATTGTACAATCGATGAGGCCGTTCGCCTTGCATTAACAAATGTTGTGGGAGCTTATGCGATTGTGATCATGTCGTTGGAGAACCCGGATATGTTAATTGCTGCCCGCAAGGGGAGCCCGCTTGTTATCGGTGTAGGCAAGAATGAGTTCTTCATGGCGTCTGATGCCACTCCGATTATTGAGTATACAAATGATGTGGTCTACCTTAACGACCTGGAGATTGCCATCATCGACAATGGTAAACTTAAAATCAAAACCGTTCAGGACGTACCAATGACTCCCTACATCCAGAGGCTGGAAATGGAGTTAGAAACTATCGAGAAAGGCGGGTTTGATCACTTCATGTTGAAGGAAATTTGCGAGCAGCCTCGTTCTATTAAAGACTGCTTACGCGGAAGACTGGATTCTCAATCGGGCAGGCTGGTGTTAGGTGGTATTCGTGAATACGTAAATAAACTTGCTAACGCTGATCGCATTGTTATTGTAGCCTGTGGAACGTCCTGGCATGCAGGATTGGTGGCCGAATACATGTTTGAGGAATTCTGCCGGATTCCGGTTGAGGTTGAATATGCATCAGAATTCCGGTATCGTAATCCAATTATCCGCGAAGGCGATATTGTGATCGCCATTTCACAATCAGGTGAAACAGCCGACACACTTGCTGCGATAGAACTTGCCAAGTCAAAAGGCGCTACCATTTTCGGAGTATGTAACGTGGTTGGATCTTCTATTGCGCGTAATTCTCATGCGGGCTCTTACACCCATGCCGGACCAGAAATTGGTGTGGCCAGTACAAAGGCTTTCACTGCCCAGCTTACGGTACTCAGCATGATTTGTCTAATCGTGGCACAGAAGAAAGGAACGATCACGGATCAGAAGTTTCATGAAATGCTGGTTGAGTTGGAGAATGTTCCTGCTAAGGTGGAACAAGTTTTGAAGCTTAATGATCGGATTAAAGAGATCGCTGAGACTTTTAAAGACGCTACGAACTTTCTGTACCTGGGACGCGGATACAATTTCCCTGTTGCATTAGAAGGCGCGCTAAAACTGAAAGAAATTTCTTACATCCACGCTGAAGGATACCCTGCAGCAGAAATGAAACACGGCCCTATTGCCCTGATTGATGAGGAAATGCCCGTAGCATTTATCGCCACGCACGATAGTTCCTATGAAAAAATAGTTTCTAATATTCAGGAGGTAAAAGCAAGAAAGGGTCGCGTAATTGCAGTAGTAACGGAGGGTGACAAACTGATTCCTAAAATGGCTGAATTTGTAATTGAAGTTCCGGCTGTTCAGGAGGCGCTGATGCCAATCGTTTCTGTTATTCCATTGCAACTTCTTTCGTATCACATTGCCGTGATGCGTGGTTGTAATGTTGACCAGCCTAGAAATCTGGCGAAGTCGGTAACTGTTGAGTAAGTTCAAGCGTTCAGCAGTAACACGACTTTACACAAAATGCATCACGGGACTTTCTCTGCTATTTAACACTTTCTTGTGGTGGTGAGAGAGTTGTGCCTAAGTCTCTTGTTAATGATTTTCGCTTCGTGAATTAATTATTGTCTTAGGGCCTTCACGATTGGTGCCGGGTCATGGATACTTAATACGGTAGCCAGCTGATCTTTTATTTCAAACAATATCTTTACATGTGGCGCACCCAGTGGAGCAAAACCATTTTCTTCCACACGAAGCAAAGGTCTTTCAAAGCGTTGACCATTTTTCCTGATATACAACATACCTTTATCATTGACATCTATCAAGAACACATCATCAGTGCCCTCACCGAAACGGAACTGTCCGATAAGTAGTTTCTTATCTTCATCTGAGATCTCCAAACCCACCGCCTTCATGTCGGCATCACCCAGCGCTGTGAGATATTCTACCATGGCTTTAGCTTTGAGCCTATCAATATCACTTATGCTTTTGGCGGCCAGTCGTGTTTTGGCGTGAGCCAGTAAAGTCAGGCCATGTGGTCCCTTCATTTTTTGAACCTCGGGATTATCATCAATCATTGCCTTGACAGCCTGAATGTTTCCCAGCATAGTGAAAGTGAAAATATCAGGACGGGCACCATTGCCCATCAATAGTTCGGCTATTTCCTTATTACCTGTATGAGAAGCTGCCCCTAATGCGGTCTCCCAGTCGCCAAATCCAAAATCCCAGGTGGCTTTCGCCAATTCAGGATGTGCAGCCAATAGTTCCTTCACCTTATCTATTTGTCCATGTGATACCACAACCATTTCCTGTACAAGTTCTGGGTCTTGAGACGGGAAATAGCGGTGAAAAGGCTGGTCAGCCCGTATGCTTAAGGCATTTGCGTTAGCCTTTTTGTCTGAGCCAGTAAGGATTAAGGTAGCTGTTCCCGTCAGGGTGGCGAGAAAATTACTCCGCGTTAATTTGTTTTTCATTTTACTTAGGATTTTTTCACAAGAATATGATCTAACAGAGCTTATCTAATCCTTTTTTCTAAATCCGTATAACCTTATTTGCATAAAGTGCTTCTTTTGCGTTAAACATTGATGATGAAAGAGGTTGTACTAATAGCCTATGGCATTTTTTCCGGGCATAGTCTGCTTTTGGTTGTCCTGCTTTTTATCAGACACAAAAACTCTGGCAGCAAGTTATTGAGCTTAGTTCTGCTCTTGCTCACAGCAAGAGTTGGTAAATCAATCATTTCCCTGGCGTTTCCCCAATTGATGCTGCCCGTCAATGTAATTGGACTGATAAGTATGGCGGCATTGGGTCCACTTATACTCTTTTATGTGGAAGAACTTTATGTGTCTTCTCAGACACCAAGAAGGAAGGTAGTACTTCATTTGCTTCCGGCCGCAATCAGTGCTGCAGCCTGGAATTGGACACTGTTAAACACAGCATATTTTGTCATTACTGCACACCTTCTGGGTTATGTGGCTTACACAACCATCTTGTTGTTCGTCAATCGCGAAATCTATGCAATCGATAATATTCGTTGGCGATGGGGTAAAGGCGTGACACTTGGTGTATTTGCCCTGTTGATCTCCTTTACAATTCAGTTGTTTGTCTACAGTCCCGTATTGTATCTCATCAACATTGGAATTTCCGTAACTGT
>DASTYM010000450.1:0-10694 GCA_035764995.1 Cyclobacteriaceae bacterium
TAAATAAATCGACTTTTTTAGTCTGTGGGAAAATATTTATGAGGGAAATCGCGGAGTCTCTTGTTTGATTGTAGACGATTTGATCATGCAATCCAGGATCAATCCATAACATGCCATCTTGATCCTCTTCGATGCTGGCGATACTAAAATTCGTCCATGACTTAGAGATATACTTAAATGACTTGAATTTTTTCCCATCGTACCGATACAGCCCGTCCCAGCGCCCGACCCAAAGAAATCCGTTTCTTGACTTACAAATTGAATGAACAGGGACAATGATCTCAGGAATTCGCTCGACAAAAATAGTTTTTTGAGGGCTTTGTGCTGCCGCGTGTAGGATTGAAGCAAAAACCAGACAGCACCAGATTCTTTTTATCATGAGGTCGATTGAATCTTTATTAAAAGATAACAAATAAGATTCAAAAGTTACCTTCCTTTCATTTTTTCAATTGAATCCCTCATTTCTTTGATGATGTCTTCGAAGTGGCTAAATTCTCCGCCATTTCTCAATAATTCTCCTCCATTAATGGTGATTATTTCATCAGTGAAAAAACAGAATTGTGAACGCAGCTTTTGACACAACCGTTGAAGGCAAATTCTGCTTCACTGTTCAGCAAAAAATTTACTTAGCCCGGTACCTCCTCCGGTAATAACGATGGCTCTGTTTTTAGAGAGCCTGATTTAAACATTCTTTCTGATTGAGCCAGTCCCAGATAATCGTTTGAAGTAAAATCGATCAGACTTAATGTTATCCCAAGCTTTCTGAAAGAATTTTCCTGGTGGCGTTTGTTCAGGCGTTCTTGAAGGAATTTGTTAATCAAAGGGATGAATTTTTCTCCAAATTAATCATACCCGTTGATTCATGACAATATTGGTTTTGCGATTTCCTTCCCCCAATAAGCTAGAAACAGATTCTTGTAGTTGCAATTTTTGCAACTCGTTCCTGAGCGTCACCCTCCCTTTGTGAAAACTGCATAAACATTCTCCTGGCAGAAGCGATCTGTGAAGTTGGCGTGCGGAAATTGAGCTGTAGCATTACGTAACAATTTGAAGCTGGGATTCGCTGAGTTCGATTAGTCAGAACATAAGTTATATATAACCCCTAACTGCTTATGGAACCCTTCATCGTTATTAACCCCGACCAGACTGGTATTTATTATGTGATTTTTTATTTGCTTTCATTCCTGGTTGGTTTTGTGCTACTGATATGGGAAGGAAGAAAACGCAAGTTCCCTGCACTTCCATGGATGCTCGTAATAACAACCGTATTTTTGTTTTTCCTGGTTGGTGTGCAGGCAATAAAATTTTCGAGAGAAGATTGGCAGCTGGTATTCCAGTTCAAGGCATTAGGCCATGATCCGGGCCGCAGTGTAATTGGAGGGATTTTATTTGCAATCCCCGGACTTATCATGGCTAAATATTTTTTGAGGTTTCGATATGACGTCATGGATGCTTTTGCATGGATTGCTCCCATTGGGATGTTTGTGCAACGCCTTGGATGTTTTCTGGCTGGTTGTTGTTTTGGAAAAACCACTACAGCCCCATGGGGAGCTTATTATGGAATTTCTTCCCATGCGTTTAACAGACATGTTCAGGAAGGGTTAATTTCAGAAGGCAGCCATATGTCGATGGCTGTACACCCGGTGCCACTTTACGAAATGGTATGTTGTGTATTGATGGTATTTATACTATTCCGACTCAAAAAGCATTTCCATGCTTCCGGTAATTTATTGTTTGCATCTGTTGGTCTGTATGGAGTAGGTCGGTTTGTAACGGAGTTTTATAGGGCCAATTCCATTGGAATATATAATCCCACCGGATTGACATTTATACAGGTGGCTATTCTTTTCGTACTGCCTTTTATTGTAGCACTAATTCTTTATCGGGAACGCAAGTTTAGATTGAATACAATCACGGCTCAATTATTTTCGATTCGAGACAAGCATGCCTTCATTTACTTTATTTACTTTTTGCCTATCTCTTTCCTTTTTCTACTGGTTTCACGATGGTTGACAATTTTGGAAATAGTCACGTTAAATATTGTCATGTTTCCAACATTACTTTTTGTGGGGTGGCAGGTGTTTAAATCGATTACAGTTCCAAAACTGCGCTTCACGACAATCTGCCTTGTTGCCGGTTCGTTTGTTATGATGAGTCAAACGCTCCCCGAAAGATCAACTTCTGACAGTACAAAATTATCTTATAATGTTTTCAGCTTCGGTTTAATTTCAAGTAGAAATACCTTCAAACTTACGGATATAGACTATACCTCAACTAATTGCAATGGGAATCCAACTTCCACTAATATGAACTATTATCTTGAAAATGCAGCTAAGGTTTATGGTCTTGGATTTGGAAGAGTAGAACAAACTAAAAAAGAAGAAGTAAGGCAGTACGGAGTTGATGTTTATTGGGGCCGAAACACAGAAGATTTGGATGGAAATGAAATTAGTTCAGCGGATGTTTTTGGTATTCACCCATACTTCCAATATGATTGGCAGTCGGTTGGGACCGGTTTTGGTTTTCATGCTGGAAATTTTTCTCAAACTCAGTTTCCTGACTTGAATTCAACGGGAACAACAATATCATCCGTTAAAAAATTGAATTTTTTTCCATCATTTTACCTTCGCACGGGTAAACTCAATCGAGTATTTCTTGAAGCTAAAGTTGCGCAACAATTTCCAGCACCTTTTCCTGCCCTTAGTTTTCAGACAAACATCGGAATCGGACTTAAAAAGAATAAAGGCGGAGCTATTCGTGTAGGGACAGGTTCATACGCTGGCTTATTTGTTGCCCCTTCATTCCCACTAGGAAAGGATGTTATTCTTGAGTTTTCACTGGGAGGTCTTCCAACACTCTTTGCTAAAGTAGATTCAGACCCGGTTTTTGAGTCTATCAAACAAGAAGAAAATTTTATAGGATCATTTAATCTAAGAGTGAAGCTTGGAAGGAAAGAGAAACCGTTGAAGTAATTTACTTCCCCCGCATCTTCTCAATTGAATCCCACATCTCATTTGGAATGGCTTCCAGGTGACTAAACTCTCCACCATTCCTCAGCCACTCTCCGCCATCGATGGTGATCACTTCACCATTGATGTAGGAAGAAAAATCTGACATGAGGAATGCTGCCAGGTTAGCAAGCTCCTGGTGGTCGCCAACCCGCTTCAGCGGGATGCGCTCTGCCGGATCGAATTTTTTCACGAGCTCGCCCGGTAATAACCTGCTCCACGCACCTTCTGTTGGAAACGGACCAGGCGCAATGGCATTACTTCTAATATTATATTTTGCCCACTCAACAGCCAATGATCGAGTGAGTGCAAGCACGCCAGCTTTTCCGCAGGCCGAGGGCACAACGTAACCCGAACCAGTCCAGGCATATGTGGTTACGATGTTCAGGAAAACTCCGGGTTGTTTTTTATTGATCCAGTTTTTTCCCGCAGCCAATGTGGTATAGTACGTTCCTTTCAAAACAATATCCACCACGATATCAAATGCACGATGCGATAATCTTTCTGTTGGGCTGATAAAATTTCCGGCTGCATTGTTGAGCACGCCATGAACCTGGCCAAATGTTTTTTCGGTTTCCCGGATTACGTTTTCAATTTCCTCATACTTGCGAACATCACACGCAACGGCTAAAACCTGGCCACCTGTTTCCTTCATTAATTCACCGGCAGTTTTTTCGATCACTTCTTTTTTTCGACTGGTGATGACGAGGTTGGCGCCTAATTCGAGAAAGTATTTTCCCATAGAGCGGCCCAATCCGGTACCTCCTCCGGTGATGATGATGGTCTTATTTTTGAGCGAGCCGGATTTTAACATTCCTTCCATAGATTATTGAGTTGATTACGTAATGAATGACTGAATTTACAATTTTTGATTTAACCTCCCTGTTTTGATGTTTTAATCACAATATTATTTTTCTGCTACCGTTTTCTTTGCGCAAGTACGCCAGTGCTTTAGTTGGATAGGTGAGTGATTGCACGTACTGCATAACTTGCTTTCACTTACCTATAGCATGAAAATCCTCTTCCTGTCAGTCCTCCTTTTAGGATGTTTTTGTGTGAACGCACAAAAGAAATACGTGGGCCCACCCAACAATGTTGGTCGCGAATATGGTAACCCGAAGATGCCGCTTGTTGTATCGCATTTGGCAGGGGCCAATAAGGAAAGATTGAAACGGTTGGGTAAAAACTCGCAGCATTGGTTTTTGAGTAAAGTGCTCTGCTTTCGTAAGTTATGTCGAATACAATCGGGGCATACGGCATCTTTGCGTGCTATCAGCTTTAAAAAATTTAAGAAGAAGATAGAAAAGAATGCGAAGAAGGGAGTTTATAAAATACCTTCTACTGACACCACTAATAACCGCAAACCGATTGCACCTCCCGCGACACCGGTTGTTGATACTGTAAAAGCCGTTGCAGCCACTGCACCTGTTGTTAAAACAGACAGTCTAATCGTTTTGGGTGCGGAGCTTTTGTTTGAAACGAACAAGTCAAACCTGAAAAGTGAGCATTTTGCAGTCCTCAATTCTATTGTTGATTATTTGCTTTTGCATCCTCAACGTTCCGTAAAAATTTCGGGCCACACGGATGATGTGGGGAGCGAGGATCACAATGTCGCGTTGTCGAAAAAGCGGGCTGATGTGGTGGCCGAATACTTAGTTGGCAATGGGGTTGACATCAACCGTGTTGAGACTTTCGGGTTTGGAAATACTAAGCCCCTTGTTGCAAATACCACTGAAGAAGGACGTAAGAAAAACAGGCGTGTTGAGTTGTTGATACATGATGGGAAATAGTGACCGCTGATTAATTTGATTAAATGATTGCGCTGATTGGTGTCGGAATACCTGGTTAACAACGGTGTTGACATCAATCGTACAAAGCCCCTTGTTGCAAATACCACAGAAGAGGGGCGCAAGAAAACACAGGCGGGTTGAGTTGCTGATACACGATGGGGAAATAGTGACCGCTGATTAATTTGATTAAATGATTGCGCTGATTGGTGTCGGAATAAAACAGCCACATTGGAATTGGAATAGCCGAATCTGATCATTCCAGGAAATCACAGGAAATCATAGGAATCATTCAATCAGGCTAATCAGCGGTTCCGACTTTTTTCCGATATTTGTTAAACCATTTTTTAAACTTATGACTAAGCTATTCTTTACAATCACTATTTTGTCGCTTACGCTTTCCTCCTGTATTGTTACGAAAAAGAAATACGATGACCTGCTTGCCCAAAAAGTAAGGTTAGATGCTGATGTGGCGGATCGCGACTCCCTGCTGGCTAAAGCAAATGCCGATTTGCTTAGTCTTGACGATCGTGTGAAGAAACTCTCATCAGATACCACCACGCTTGGACAGGACACCCGCGCGAAGGCATCCAAGTTGGCAGATATGGAAAAGGAATATGCGCAACTTAGTAGCTACTATAAAAACCTGTTAACCAGCAGTGGTAAATTGAACCGCGACATGGCCCAGCAGCAAGAGCAATTATTATCGATACAGCAAAACCTGGAACGGACCCGCAAAACAAATGACTCGCTCAGTACAAGTTTAATTGAACGCGAAAAGAAGGTTCGTGAACTAGAAAATGTAATGGCTGCAAAAGATAAAGCTGTTCAGGACCTGAAAAATAATATCAGCAAAGCGTTGCTGAATTTTAAAGAGAATGACCTTACCGTGAACGTTAAGAATGGAAAAGTTTATGTTTCGCTGGCAGAGCAGTTATTGTTTGCATCGGGTAGTACGGAGGTAGATGCGAAGGGAGTTTCTGCGCTGCAACAATTGGCAAAGGCTGTAAAAGATCAGCGTGATATCCACATTATGGTTGAAGGACATACCGACAATGTCCCTATTTCCAGGAAATCGCAGTACATGAATGATAACTGGGATCTGAGCGTGATGCGGGCAACCTCCATCACAAAAATATTAACGAAAGCAGGCGTTGCTCCCAATCAGGTTACAGCGGCTGGTAAAGGTGAGTTTGTTCCTTTAGCGGCCAATACAACTCCGCAGAACAAACAAAAAAACAGGAGAACGGAAATTATCATCACGCCTAATTTGGATGAGTTATTTAAGATTTTGGAAACAAATTGACCCACCTAACCCTCCCCATTTGGGGGGCTAGGGATGGTAGAACCTAAACCCAATAGCTATGAATAATCTACTTTACCTTGTCTGGTTGATCGCTTTTGTGTGGTCACTGTATGATATCTGGACCGGCAAAAAGGATCAGGGAAAAAAAATCCTGTGGACGATTATTTGTCTGGTGTTGCCTGTTATAGGCACGATTATTTACATTGTTGCCGGAAGAAAATAATGAATCAGTAGTATGGCTAGAATTTGGTTTATCCTTGTAATCGTTATTGATGTACTCGCAATACTTGATGTGTTAAAAACAGAATCCAGTAACGAGAAAAAGCTTTTGTGGATTGTAGTCATACTGCTGCTACCGGTTGCAGGACCATTAGCTTGGTATCTGATCAGCCGAAGGATTATTAATATTTGATTAGTCTTTTAAAGAAGGCAGCGTAATTGTAAAGCAACTTCCTTCACCTGGAGTTGAAATTACCCGAATGGTGCCTTCTATTTTTTCAACTGTCTCCTTTACAATGTAGAGCCCAAGTCCTGAACCTTTAGTGGTTTCATGACCGCGGTAGAACATCTTAAAAATATTATTGAGGTGCTGCTCGCCAATACCCATGCCGTTATCGACTACCTGAATGACAGCCTGGCGAGGGCTTCGCTCAACCTTCACTTCAATAAATGGATTCTCTTTCCTGGTAGTATGATATTTAATAGCATTTGAGATCAGGTTGCTGAGGATAATTTTTAGCCTGCGTGGATCTGTATAAAAGGATCCCTGGCCTGTAATGTTGACAATTCTTAAAATGCTGTTGGAGTCATCCAGGTATTTCAGATCATCCATGGCATCGTGAATGAGTTTCTCAAAATTGATCTCTTCTTTGATGATCTCAAGTCTGGCGTTTCGTGAAAAATCAATAATGTCGCTGATAAAGCCATCCAATTTCAGGATACTCTTCTCAATGAGGTTGAGGTGATTATCTCTTTCCTTTCCGTCATCCAGTCGCGCGATTGCAACGAGACCTAAAACTGAAGCGAGTGGCGCCCGTAAATCGTGCGATGCACTATAAACAAACTTGTCGAGTTCACTGTTTACTTTCCTGAGTTCGCGATTTCGTTTTTCAATATCATAAATGCGCCATTTATAAATCCCAAAAAGAATTAACAGGAAGGCTATGCTGGAAAAAACATAAAACGAAGTTCGTTGATAAAAGTAGGGAAGAACTGAAAATGATATGCTCGCGCCCTTGGTATTCCAGAGCCCGTCATTATTAGATGCTATCACTCTAAATGTATAACTGCCTGGCGGGAGGTTGGTGTAGCCCACCTGGCGTTCATAATTGCTGTCAACCCATTCGTCATCAAATCCTTCGAGGCGATATTTAAATTGATTTTTGCTGGGAGCCACCAGGCTTAGGCTTGTGAATGAAAATGTGTAGCGAAGATTGCCAGGCTCAATTTCTATTAGCGAATCACTGTTTAGTGCTTTTTCATCTGTTGCCAGTTGTGTTATGTACACAGGGGGAATGGCTGGATTTTCACGTAATGTGCTCGGGTAAACTACTGACGCTCCTCCAATCGTGGGTATCCAGATTTCGCCATCACTTGATTTAAGCGAGCGTGTTGCACCAGTACATTCTTTGTTTTTCATGCCATCATAATTGTCATAGACCCTGACTGCAATGGGTCTTTTAGGTTCTTTCACGAAGCCGATCACATCACTTTTTTTAAAACGAAGAATTCCCTTGTTCGTGGTAAGCCACACATTTCCAATATTGTCTTCAACCCAGTCAAAAAAGCTTCCACTTCTGGAGACCGGATCAATTTCAATTTTCGTAAAATTTTTTCCATCAAAGTAAAAAAGCCCCGTATTGGTTACCAGCCATAGAGAACCATCGGTGTCGATGTGAACGTTAAAAATCAGAAGGCCTGAGTCATCATTGTTGATGTTAAATGTTGTGACGTGACCGTCTGGATCGATTTTACTAAGCCCGCCACCATTCGTACCGGCATAGATATTACCAGTTGCATCCATTTCGAGAGATAATACATAGTTCGATCGGAGGCCGGTCTTTTTATCAAACACGGAAACAGTTTTATCATCTTTGAATTTTATGATGCCACCTGACCGGGTGGCAAACCATAAGTAACCATCATTGCCTTCTACGATTCGTCTTACATCCTGCGCAGGCAATCCGTTTGATGTATTGAACAGTGTTTCCTGGTTGCCTTTTTTCTTCAGTACTCCGTTATAAGATCCAATCCACATCGTTCCCGTTTTATCAAAGCAGATATCGCGGATACTCATGTTTTTGTGAGAATGAAGTAATTGAAGATGTTCTACTTTGCTACCCGACATAATATCGATGTCACCGCCATCTGTGCCGATGTACATTTTTTTAGCCGGACCTTCTGCAATGATATTAATCAGGTCAAGTGATAAGCCGGTGGTTTCTGAAAAGGTGGTAATACCTCCATCCTTTAACCGGATTAATCCTGCTTTGCTGGAAGTGATCCATGCACTATGCTCCACATCAAAAGCAATTGAAGTAAGCTCAAGTGTAGGCAAGCCCTGATCCTTTGTAAAGAATTCCTGCAGTCCAAGATTGAAATTGATGCGAGCAAGTCCGCGTTCTGTCGCTAACCAGATTGATTCGACCGGGTCAATAGTCATGGAGTTCACCTGAACATCGCGAAGCAACGGATGCGTGGTGATCTTGCCCTTGGACAGAATATCAAATCCTTTTGTAGTCCCGATTAAAACATCACCATTTTTGTTACAGCGAATGGTATTCACCACGTTTCCGGAGAGCCCTTGTTCTGTAGTGAATTGTTCGTATTGATCGCCTTTGATTCTAATGACACCATTTCCATTAGTCGCTACCCACAAGTTTTTGTTTTGATCCTGAGCCAGGCTCATGATGCTGATATCTTTTACAGGTTCGAATGGAATTTTGGTGACAGCTGAATCGCGAACAAGGTAAATTCCGTTGTTATTAGAGCCTGCCCATATTTCTCTGTTTTCAGAAACTAATAAACAGCGAATGGATTTGGGTAACGCTTCTGGCATGAAAGGTTTTAGTTGTTTATTCTCGTACAGAATAATACCACTTCCCTGTGTGGTGAACCACAATCGATCGCCATCAACGTATCCCCTGTAAAATGCATCTGACTGAAGGAAGGGAACATTTTCGCGGTCGAATAATGTAAAAGTGTAACCATCAAATTTGAGCAGACCATTATATGTGGTGATCCACAAAAAGCCGTCTGATGCCTGCACCACACTGGTCAGGTTGTTGGAAATCAGTCCGTCTTTTCCCGTCCACTGATCAATGGAACTTTGCGATAAAGGTTTGGATGGATGGAATGAAACAGGTTTTTCCTGCGACAAGGCAAAAACCGCTATACATAAAAACGTAAAAAGGAGGGGTGCCTTGAACATTTTTAAATCCAAAACCGAAATTAAGTAATAATTAGGGAATCCGGTTAAACCTGTTTCCGGGTAAATAATTGATGGAAAGCCCTTGTAAAACACCTTCAGATTTTTGCATTGGAGAAACTCCTGCTATTTTGAAAAAAAATTACAATGGACAGTGCTAATTTAAAAAAACTATTGAGCATTCCGGTCATCGTGGCCGCTCTTGGCTACTTTGTTGACATCTATGATTTGTTACTGTTTAGTATCGTCAGAATTTCCAGTCTGAAATCACTGGGAGTGCCTGAAGATGAATTGCTAAGCCAGGGAATTTTTCTCATCAATTCACAAATGGCAGGTTTGCTTACGGGTGGAATTATCTGGGGAATTATGGGTGACAAGAAAGGGAGGCTGTCCGTTTTGTTTGGATCCATTTTGCTGTACTCATTAGCCAATATTGCCAATGGATTTGTTACTTCCGTTGATCAGTATGCACTCTTGCGTTTTATTGCCGGTATCGGATTAGCTGGTGAACTTGGAGCAGGTATAACATTAGTATCAGAAGTATTGCCAACACGCTTGCGCGGCTACGGAACAACACTTGTAGCAAGTGTTGGATTGTTAGGAGCTGTGGTGGCGAATTTTGTTGCGCGTGAATTTACCTGGGAGGTTTGTTATTTTATTGGTGGCGGATTGGGATTGTTATTGCTGATCACACGGGTGAGTGTGATGGAATCTGGAATATTTTTAAAAATAAAGGAGCAGGTTGTTGAGCGGGGAAATTTTTTAAAAATCTTTACGAACAGAAGTCGCTTCTCTCGTTTTTTGAGTTGCATTTTTATCGGATTGCCAATCTGGTATGTAATCGGAATTCTGATCACGTTTTCTCATGAACTTGCTCCGGTCATTGGCTTTACCGGAAAGGTTGTTGTTGGCGATGCTGTGATGTACAGCTACCTGGGGTTGACAGCCGGTGACCTCGCCAGCGGATTACTCAGCCAATGGATTAAATCCAGAAAGAAAATTGTCCTGTTATTTATTTTTCTAACACTGGTTTTTGTGTTACTGTATTTGTATTCGCCAATAACTTCATCAACCTTCTTTTATCTCTGTTGTTTTAGTTTGGGCTTTGGTATCGGGTACTGGGCGCTTTTTGTTACGATTGCTGCAGAGCAGTTTGGAACAAATTT
>DASTYM010000451.1:0-5051 GCA_035764995.1 Cyclobacteriaceae bacterium
GAGTTAATTTCGCGGGCAAAGTCATCGTGATGGAAATCTTCAACGATGGCGGCAATACCGTAATGAGTGCTGTCGATGGTGATTGTTTCACCAATGCCGTTGGCCCAACCAAACTGACTGGCAAATTTCTTATTCACCACCACAGCATCGGGTGATGTTGGTAATTTTCCCGACAACACCTTAAAGCCCATCACCTCAAAATAATTAGGAGCAACTTCGAACACAATCGCGTTTGCTTTCAGATCACCGAAATTCACGATGGTGCTATTGTCGTTGTAAAAACCTACGTGCCGCGAAGCACTGGTGATGTTGCTGATATTCGGTTGCTCTTCTGCAGTTTTCTTCATGAGGTTGTACTGTGCGGGAGTTTCAATCCGCAGGGCCATCAGATTATCCTTTTTGTAACCCCAGTCGCGGGTTCGCATATCGTAATAGTTGAGCGTCAGTCCTACACTTCCAATAATGTTGATGAAGGCAATGACAAATTGGGCCGTGAGCAGACCTTTGGTGAAATTATTTTTACCTCCCAGTTTCAATCTATCGCGCAGGATCGCAATGGGTTGGAACGATGAAATATACAAGGCCGGATAAAGCCCTGAGAGAATGGCAACGCCAACAAAAAGCAGCAACAGGTATATCCACATATCGAGCCTGCTGGTGAGATCGAACTGTAAACCCGTGGTTGTAATTTCCTCGAACGCTGGAAACAGTAAACTTCCGGTCAGGGCTACCGCCACAACGAATGAGGCAAGCGTTACCAGCATGTTCTCAGTAAGAAACTGGAACACAAGCTGACGTTTGGTGCCACCAATTACTTTGCGGATACCGATTTCTTTCAGGCGTAGCGCAACCGATGCAATATTTACATTGATGCAATTGAAACTCGCGAGCAACAACAGGAAAGTGGAAATCGATCCGAGAACGATGATAGGTGCCCAGGACATTTCTCCAACGATCGAATTGCGTGGAGGATCACCGCCCAGTTCAAGCAAATTCTGAAAAACAAATTGCTTAACCGGCATGCTGACTTTGTCGGCCTTGTTTTGCAAATCAACATACGGTTGCATCCGAGCCGATAGTTCTGCTATACGTGCCGGGTCATCTACCTGGATGAACGTACCGGGCGTAAAATTATTCCAGTCGGTAAGTTGTGAAGCGTTTTTTCGAAATGCGTTTTCGAAATTGAGCAACACGGCAAATTGCGCACAACTGCTCTGGCCGCTCGTTTCTTTCGCAACACCCGTTACAGTAAACGTGGCTTTATCTTCTTTTGAAAATTCAAACTCCAGTGTTTTTCCAATGGGACTTACAGCACCGAAGTAACGGATGGCTGCAGCATGCGAAAGGATAACCGTATTTTTTTGCGCTAAGGATTTGGGATCACCGGAAGCAAATGGAAATGTGAACATGTCAAAGAAACCGGGATCAGCAAAACGGACCCACTCTTCGAATTCCTGATCATCCTTGCGAACTAACACGGGTGCGTCAGTAATGCGCACGGCATTCAAAATAAACGAATGATCTTGCATCAGTGCGGGAGCGAGGGGCGTGGGCACATTGCCAAACGTTTGGAGATCGCTCTCGTCAATCGCCTTATGCTCAACCATGAAAATGTTGCTGGCATTTTTGTGAAATCCCTCGCTTTGCATGTTATCGTAAGCGAACATATAAGCAATGAGGCTGCAACTGATAGCGATAGCCATGCACAACACATTGACGATGGTTACGAGTTTCTGATGAACGAGATTGCGAAAAGCAATGATGAGGTAATTACGAAACATGGCAAACAGGTTTGGTTCGCGTGCTACTATTCAAGCATGGTGCCAATGTGAAAAAGTGATGCAATCGGTGTTTTTGTAATGGCAGGGTGCGATAAAACGAACAAAGGTGTTCGGGGGCGGGCGAAAATATCGAGTTATTTTTTAGTCAATTCAAAGCGGGCCGACCGGGAATCTAGCACATCGCACAAAGCGCAAGTGGACGCTTGCACTAGGTTGAGGATGTTCCGACCGCAGGTAAGGACTGCGGAGGTAGTAACTCCTCCCTAATCTTCTCAAGCACTAACGCAGTATCTTCAAAAATCTCAACATTCTCAAACCTAACCACTCTAATCCCAAATTTTTTCAGATATGCATCTCTAATTTGATCATGTTTAATCCCTTCGTCTGTAAAATGGTAATGCCCATCTAACTCGACAGCTAACTTTTCGGTAGCACAGTAAAAATCCAGGATGTAAGGGCCAACACTGTGTTGTCTCCTGAATTTTTTGCCTAGCTGGCTTCCTTTCAAATACCTCCAAAGGGTTACCTCTGCAGAGGTGGAATTATTCCGAAGTGCTTTCCTCTTTTCTTTAAGAGGTTTGAGGTTGTTGATTTTCATTGAAGAGATTGGGGGAGCTCTCTTAAATGAGATAGGAGTGCAGTGGGTAACCAAGGAGATCCTTGCGTAATAGAGCGAGTTATAACCACCTCGCACTGACGATTCCGTCATTGCCCTCCTCCTTTTAAAGGAGGAGAGTAGTTTGTTTGAACTTATTAAATTCCTTCCTTTACAAAAGGAGGGGATGTCATGACCGAGGGTCATGACTGGGGTGGTAGTTAAAACCCCACCCCAAACTTCACCGACACCGTACTTGTCCGTCCCACATTGTACTCCACCGCCAACCGCGCGAATTTGATTTTTGAAGTCATGCCAATCATTCCTTGCGCACCAAAAAGGTTTTCATTTTTTAAGTCAACTTTTTCTGTTGTTTCTTTTGTGCTTGATAAGTAACCTGAAACACCAACATAAGGTGAAACAGAAACCCAATTTGAAACAAGATGGAATTCTTTGCTGGTGACCAGATCAATTCCGTACGTTCTTAGCTTGATGTCTTCCGGCCCATATAAAGAACTGAAATTTAATCGCGCAGAGGTTGCCCATGATAGTTCAGGCCTGTTCAAAAAGTTGTATTGAACCTGGGCTCCGTAAATTCCATAGTTAGCATTGGGATTGATTGTCCAGTATAAACCAACATCGATTTTATCTGTAACTCCGATTCTTCCTGCAAGTCCGGGAATTCCTAATCGTGGTCCTTCTTTTAACCAGTGAACAGAGTCGGGGTGGACGAACGTGTTGTTCCATGCGTTATCGTGATCGTCAATTTTTGTGCTCCACTTCATCACCGCTATTTCAAAATTCCATTGACCAAGTGGCTTGGCATCAATAAGCGGCCTAAAGTATGCAACCAATCCTGCTTCCTGGGTAAACTGATGCCATTCTTCCTGTGTCAGGGATGGATCAATTTCAAATGAACACTCTTTCCATCTTGGATTAACATGCAGGTTGGGATGATCGTTATCTTGCCCAAACGCAAATTCGAAGATCCCTAAAAGTGCCAGGGTTGCTACAATGTGTTTCGTTTTTCTCATATCGATTTTCTTTTTGGGATCGATAACGGGGATAACTAATGGGAAGATGCCCGAAAACAGGCTGGAAATGACCTTGCGTGAGGGCTGGCACCTTCTGGATGGAGGTTTCCTGTCTCCGGTTTCCAGTTCCCGGTTTGCCGGTAACCGGTGACTGACGACCGGTGACCCAACCTCGACCCTCAGCCCTGCATAAACTCCGATGGTGACTTGCCCGTCATCTTTTTGAAATAGCGATTGAACGAGGACTTCGAATTGAAACCGCATTCCTGGGCGAGGCCAAGTAATGTGTATTTTTTGCTATCGGGATTAGCAGCTAACCGCTTAAATTCTTCAATGCGGAGGGTGTTGATGTAGTCGTAAAAATTTTTTCCCTCGCGTTCGTTAATTACCCGCGAAAGGTAATTGGGTTGAGTGTTCAGTCGTTTGGCCAGTTCGGTGAGGGAGAGTTCGCTTTCACGGAAGAGTTTTTCATTACTCATTAATAAAGAAAGATTGCGATGCAAACTCTCTGAGTTATCTGAACTTAAACCTGACTTCTGGTATTTCTTTTTCTCAGCAGCTTCAACTTCACCACCTTGTTCAGGAACATGAACAGTCTGAGGTGAATGAAAAATACCCACTTGACGGATCCCAAAGAATCCAATAAAGAGAATAAAGAAGACGGTTGATACGTAAATCATTTCTTCGTTTCCAAACAGTACAAACAACCAGATTAATCCAATCCAATAGCTGAGGTATTGAAGCCACTGCAAATTGATTTTTTCGGTGGAAGAAAATTGGTGGAGAATTGCTTTTCGGTGTTTGGACAGAACCATGCTCGCGAGAATTACATACACCACTCCGGAAGAAAGATTGGCAACTGTCCTGATCATGTTGAACACTTCATAACCCGCTCCCTGATTTTTGAAGATTGAGATTTTTTCCTCAGTTGGCAGCGTGAAGAAAGGAATCAAATAGAGCAGTACACATAAGGCAGGAAGGAAATGCAGCATGGCGATTTTTGATACGTACCCTCTGGTGAGTGCAAGTGTATAGATCAGCAAAAAAGGTCCGTGGACAAGTGGCAGGGGAAAATCAACTGCTAGCAGCTGAGAATAAAGATTTGCCTGACGGAAATAGTAGAATAAAATGTGAAGTGTGACGGTGAATAACCACGCAGCGAGAATTTTGTCAGCTGTGGTTTTGTTGCTCTTGCTTAACAATAAAAGAGTCAGGAAGAAAGCGAGGCCAACTCCACCGAGATAGAACATAGGGTAAAGGTCTATCTTTCTGTGATTTCACACAAATTAGCTTATATTGTAATAGGTGTTGATTTCTGCAGTTTGATTACCCTAACCCTGCTTACGACATGCGTTTCGTTTTTCTGTTGTTCATCCTCCTTCCATTCTCGGTTAAGGCTCAGGAGTACACTCGCTTAATTAATCTTGCACATTCAACTTTCAATCAGAAGAACTACACAACCTCTTCATTGTATTTTGATTCAGCTTTCGCTGTTTCCGCAGGCGAAAATTTTCCCCTGTACGATGCCGCCTGCAGCCACTCGTTGGCAGGAAATCTTAAGAAATCAATTCGGTTCTTAATGGCCTCCCTTGAAGAAGAGGAGCAGAATTTTGACTGGATGTATTACGATAAAGACCTGGA